>CAYRPL010000165.1:0-3974 GCA_964426045.1 uncultured Alistipes sp.
AGAGCTGCACGGTGGTCATCGGCTGCACCGAGCCCGTAAGGCGTACATAGTCGTTGAACTCGCCCTCACTGACGGTTGAGATAGTGAGCAACTGTGCATCGACACGCAAGGTCGAGGAGTGGTCACGTAGCAAAAGCCAACCGATAAAGAGCACCAGCACCACACCCAGAGCGTAAGGCAGGTTTTTCATTGTAAACAGGGCTTTAAGACCCGTTCTCTTTTCAAGTTTGATATCCATAGTAGTAATTATTATAAATCTAATTTTGAATTTTGAATTTCTACCAACGGCTTGCCGTTGTAATAGTTGACCATACGGGTCTTGATGATATATTGCAGCCTCGCACGGAGCTTGTCCGATTTGGCTTGCAGGAGGGTGTTGGCTGCCGTTTGCAGGTCGAGGGCCGAGATTAGACCATTCTCGAATTTACGCTCGGCACCATCGTAGGCGAGCTGTGCTGCCGACACCTTCTTCTGACCTTGGATATACTGCTTACCAAAGCCCTGCATCTGTTGCCACGCCTGGCTCACCTCGCTCTCCACGGCACGCTCAATGGCAACTTGCTCCAGCTGTGCCGAACGGTAGGCATTGGCGGCACGGCGCTTCGAGGAGCGTGCCGAAAGGCCGTTGAAGATAGGTACAGAGAGCGACAGTTGGATATATCCGCCTCGGTTGTTGCGGAACTGCGTGCCGAAGGGGTCGTATGCCGCCTTATTGTCGAAGTCGATGAAGTACGACGTGTTGTAGCCGCCATAGAGGTAGAGCGAGGGAGCGTGTGCCCCCTTTGCCCGTGAGAGGTTCAGACGGCTCTGCTCGGTGGCAAAGCGGCTTGCTGTGATACGAGGGTTGTTCTCCAAGGCGTAATCTACAAGTGACTGCTCCGAGGTGGCCGTCGGCATAGCATCTAACGAGATGTCGGTCACGATCTCCAGCTCCTCATTCTGTGGGTAGTTCATCACCTCGCGCAAGCGGATATAGGCAAGGGCGAGGTTATTCTCCTCGGTGGTCAGCAGGTAGTCGTAATTTGCCTCCTGCGACTCAATCTCCGCCACATCGGCCGCACTTTTCAGTCCTAAGTCGAATTGCTTTTGGGCCAATTGCAGGGTTCGACGCGATGCCTCCAACTGCTCTCGGGCAATCGTTACAGCCTCGGTGTAGTAGACCACATCCATATAGGCCGAAAGGGTCTCGATAGCCACCTCGTCACGAGCGATCTCGGTATCTACGGCGCCCTTTCGACGCGCCACATTCATAGCTCGCACGGTATTGATACCTCGCAGACCGTCAAACAGAGGCATCGAGCCACTGATGCCGTATGAGTTGCTGAAGGTGGTTACATTGGTGTAGGAGTTGGTTGCGGGGTCGATACCACGACCGAAGTTGGTAGCACCACCCACCGAGGCACTGACCGCAGGAAAGAGCGAAGCAAATGCCTCGTTGTAATTAGCTCGGCTATCCTCTTCGGCAAGCCGTTGTTTTCCGACCGTTGTGGAGTGCTCCACGGCATAACGCATACAGTCGTCTATCGCATAGGGTTGTGCTACGCACACAAGTGTCAAAAAATTAGACACTAACAGGGTTAAAATCAATCGTTTCATGCTGTTTTCGGTTTCTGCTCAGGTTTGTGCCAAACTTATGCCAAAGTGTGCCAAATGCTGATAATCAAAACTTTACAATTTAATCCCAAATTGCAAAGTGTCTAATAATTAGACAATCGGTGTAAAAGGTTTGGACACTCGGTGTTTTTGATGTAAATTTGTGGTAGAAAAAAAATGAAAAGTTGGAGGCATCTATGTTAGTCGATAACAACTATAAGCAGTGGATTAAAGAGATAAAGAGCTTTATCCGTAGTCAACAAATAAAGGCGGCAGTAAAGGTTAATACTGAATTACTAAAGGTGTATTGGCGTTTGGGTAGCGATATCGCAACACATAAGGCTGATGCGCAATGGGGAAGCAATTTTTACGAATCGATAAGCCGTGATTTGAAAGCTGAATTTCCTGATATGAAAGGATTTTCCGCTACCAACCTAAAATATTGCAAGCGCTTTTATGAACTTTATAGTCAATCAGATACAATTCGTCAACAAGTTGCTGACGAAATAGAGTTGCCAATATTTTCTATTCCCTGGGGGCATCATATCGAAATTCTCGGGAAATGCAAATCTGTTGACGAGGCACTATTCTATGTGAATAAAACCATCGAGAACGGTTGGAGCCGAGCTATGCTGTTGAACTTCCTCGATACAAAGTTGTATTTAGCAGAGGGCAAGGCAATCACAAACTTTGAACGATTATTGCCATCGCCCGTTAGCGACTTGGCTCAGCAGACTTTGAAAGACCCATATAACTTTGATTTTCTGACTATTCGGCAGAATTATGACGAAAAGGAGTTGCAAAAGGCTTTAACAACCAATATCACAAAATTTCTTTTGGAATTGGGTAGTGGTTTTGCCTATGTAGGCGAGCAGTACCGCTTGCAAGTTGGAGAGCAAGAGTTCTTTGCTGATTTGCTATTCTATCACCTAAAACTGCGGTGCTATCTGGTGATTGAATTAAAAGTTGAGAGATTCAAGCCCGAGCATCTTGGACAGTTAGGGTTCTATATAACCGCTATAGATAGAGATGTTAAGAGTGAGGCTGATAATCCAACCATCGGCTTATTGATTTGCAAAACAAAGGATAGCCTTGTGGCAGAGTACGCATTAGGCTCGACAACATTACCGATAGGAATTTCAGAATACGAATTAAACAGAGTAATACCGGATGACTTCAAAGGCTCACTGCCAACAATTGAAGAAATTGAAGCCAAACTAACCGAATAAAGAACAGAAATATGGCAACGGCAGGCAAACTTTTGATTGTGGATGATAATCGCAGTATTCTTTCGGCGGTGAGGTTGTTGTGTGACGGCATCTTTGAGCAGATCACTACCCTACCCTCGCCCAACTCGCTGATTACAACCCTGCACACCTTTGCGCCCGATGTAATCCTTTTAGATATGAACTTCCACGCCGGCATCAATACCGGCAACGAGGGTTTGTATTGGCTCAGAGAGATATTGGCGAAATACCCCGATGCGAAGGTCGTGCTCTTCACCGCCTATGCCGATATTGAGTTGGCAGTGCGTGCCATGAAGGAGGGGGCTTTCGACTTTGTGGTGAAGCCATGGGATAATGCAAAACTGCTTGCCACACTCCAGAACGCCTATAAGGCCGCCAAGGGGAAGGGCAAAAGGATCTCCACAAAGGCGACAACAGCACCCGAGCCCAAAATAGAGATGTATTGGGGCGAGAGTGCCGAGATGAAGCGCATACGCAAGATGGTGGAGCAGGTAGCCGCGACCGATGCCAATATCCTTATTACGGGCGAGAATGGTACGGGTAAGGAGATGCTGGCCCGCGAGATACACCGTCAGTCGATGCGCTGCCACAAGACAATGGTGTCGCTCGATATGGGTGCTATTCCCGAGACTTTGTTCGAGAGCGAGCTGTTCGGCCATAAGAAGGGGGCTTTTACCGATGCCCACACCGACCGTGAGGGCAAGTTCCTTACGGCAAGTGGCTCGACGCTCTTTATGGACGAGATTGGCAACCTGCCACTACACCTGCAAGTGAAGATGCTCTCGGCACTGCAAAATCGTGCCGTAACGCCACTTGGAATGAACGAGGCGCAACCTATTGATATTCGTCTGATATCTGCTACCAATCGTGATCTGCACGAGACGGTGGCAAAGGGAGAGTTCCGGCAAGACTTGCTCTTCCGCATCAATACCATACATATACATATCCCGCCTCTGCGCAACCGCCGAGAGGATATTGTACCCCTCGCCGAACTCTTTATCGAACACTACGGCAAGAAGTATAATAAGGTGGGGCTACTGCTCTCGGGCGAGGCTGCCGAGAAGTTGAAAGCCCACTCGTGGGAGGGTAATATCCGCGAGTTGCAGAACGCCATCGAGAAGGCGGTGATTATGT
>CAYRPL010000166.1:0-3918 GCA_964426045.1 uncultured Alistipes sp.
ATATGCCTAACTCTCTTGTCTCCATTATCACTCCGACCTATAATTGTGCGCGATTTATTGCTGAGACGATTCAATCGGTGCAGGCGCAGAGTTATACCAATTGGGAGATGATTATCTCGGACGATTGTTCGACTGACAATACGCGAGAGGTGATTGCTCCCTATCTGGCGAGCGATTCGCGCATTAAGTACATTTGCAACGAGAAAAATAGCGGGGCGGCTATTACGCGCAACAATGCACTGAAAGTCGCTCAAGGACGTTGGATTGCTTTCTTGGACAGCGACGACTTATGGCTGCCCGAAAAACTCGAGAAGCAGATAAAATTCATGCAAAACAATGACTGCGCCCTTTCCTATACAAGCTACATGACTTGCAGGGAGGATGGTGAAATTAAAGGCATTGTAGTTGCTCCCCGAAAGATTGCATTTTCCTCTAACAAGAGAGATAATAAAATTGGTTGTCTGACGGCAATCTACGACACAGAAAAAGTGGGGAAGGTATACTTGCCACTAATTCGCAAACGTCAAGATTGGGGTTTAATGATGCGTATCCTCCAAAAATGTAAAGTAGCATATGGTATGAAGGAACCGTTGGCTCTTTATAGATTAAGAGAGGGGTCTATATCAAGCAATAAGATGGACCTTATAAAATACAATGTTGGAGTTTATGTGGAGACTTTAGGGTGGTCTCGACTACGGGCATTTCTGTTCTTTTTATTCGCATTTATACCATCTCATATTACAAAGAAATTATTTGTAAACTTGTACAACAAATAATGCACACTGTTTCCAATATACTCTCCCGTACACTTCGAGCCTCGTTGTTTGGTAAGAAGATTGACAATGCGGTATTTGTTTTGATGTCTGAAGGGGGATGGAAAGAACTCTATCGCATGGCGGCCGAGCAGGGTGTTTTAGCCATTGCGTGGGATGGTGTGCAGCGGCTGGTTGAGGCCGGAGGGTTTGCGCCCGAGCAGTTGCCCGAACGTGCACTGAAGCTGCAATGGGCATTCAGCGTCGAGCAGATCGAAAAGCGCTATCGCAAGCAGGAGCAGAGAGCTCAAGAGTTGGCTGAGGCTTTTGCCGAGCGTGGCATCGACCTTTTTGTTCTCAAGGGGCTGGCTGTGAGCGGATACTATCCGGTGCCGTATCATCGCGAATGTGGCGATCTGGACTGCTTCCTGATGCGAGGTGCTGAGTCTGCCTATGAGAGGGGAAACTGCTTGGCCGAGGAGTTGGGGGCTGATGTCGAGCGCAACTACTACAAGCACTCGCATATCCGTTTCAAAGGGTTGATGGTTGAGAACCACCAATTCTGTACGGCTATTCGTGGTCGCAAGGAGCGCAAGGCCTTTGAGCGTCATCTGCAGAGCTTGTTGCGACGTGATGAGCCTCGCTATATCGGTTCCTCGAAACTCATTCAGCCCTCGGCCGATTTTAATGCCCTATTCCTTACGGCTCACGGACTTCAGCACTTCCTCTCCGAGGGCATCAAGTTGCGCCATATTTTGGATTGGGCGCTGTTGCTTCAGGCCGAGCAGGAGCATATCAATTGGTCGGAGTTCTATGCCTGGTGTGAGCGGATGCACTTTACGAAGTTCGTACATGCCATCACGGCTATTGCGGTCGATGAGTTGGGGCTGGAGGTGCGCTCTCCGGAGATTGTCTGCACAAGCCCCTACAAGGAGCGGGTATTGAACGACGTACTCTACTACGGTCACTCGATTTTTAATTCCAAGGGCTCAAAGATGAAAAAACGCTGGATGTTGATCCGAAATAAACTGCAGAGCCGTTGGAAATATCGAGAGCTCTGCGACACCTCGGCCTTTGCAGAACTGTTGCGTGCGATTTGGGCCTTTCTATTTGAGCGCAATCCGAAGATAGATTAACGACCCTTTGTCTATCAGAAAATTTACCCCGCCAATATCATGTGGCGGGGTATTTTTATGCTTCAGGCGAACTTTGTCGCGAGGCGATAATCTCGTAGAGTAGGGGCGTGAAGTCCTCTTGGGGCGCGGCGAGGTAGACCTGGAAGCCCAATTCTCGGGCCGAGTTGATATTCTGCTCGCTGTCGTCGATAAAGAGGGTTCGCTCGGGCTTCAAGCCGCTACGCTCAATCATGGAGCGGAAGATGGCCGGATCGGGCTTCAGGAGCCCCATTTCGTAGCTCAAAAAGGGGAGCTCGATATAATCCTCCATCCTCAGCCCATCGGCCGTAAAGAGCCGCTCGCGGATATAGGGCATCACGAACTCGTTGATGTTCGAGAGTCCGTAGACCCGAAAACCGGCCTCGCGCAGAGCTCGCATGGCACGGAGTTTTACGGCGGGAATCTCGCCTAAGAAGGCGATATAGGCATCGCGCACCTGGTCGTAGGTAATCTCCTTGTTTCCCGAATCTTGGCGGATAAACTCGACCAGCTCTTCGCCCGTCATCTCGCCCGATTCGAGCTTGCGAAAGGTCTCCGAGGGGCAGTAGATGCCAATCATCTCTTGGGCTTGGGGGTAGCCGATTTGGCGAAAGGCCTCGATGCAACGCTCGCGGTAGAGGTCAATCAGCACACCGCCGAAATCAAAAACTACGGTATCAATCTCTTGAAACATTGCTCAAATTTTTACTTGTCGCTACTTTTGGAAACGCATGGTGTATTTGCGGGCGATTTTCAGCACCCACATCGGCATATAGAGACAGAAGGGGATGCCGAGGCGGTTCCACCACCCGGGCACCGAGCTGCGACGGCCTCGCCACATCGCCTTCAGACCCCGTTTTGCACAGCTGTCGGGTGATAGCAGCACACCGATACGCATACCGAATTGCTGCCAATCTTTCGGAAGTCCGTAGAGGTCGGTGGCCACTCCTGCGGGGCAGACGGCCGTCACCCTGACTCCCAACGGGCGTACCTCCTTCGAGAATCCGAGCGTAAAGGCGCGAATAAAGCACTTGCTGGCGCTATAGATCGAGAGTCCGGGCCAGGGCATCCAGAGCGAGTAGCTCGACATATTGAGGATATAGCCGTGGCCACGTCGGGCCATCTGCTCACCAAAGAGCCGGCAGGTGGCTACGGTGGTCTGCGCATGGAGGTTTACGATGCGCTCCAGACGCTCCAAGTCGCACTTCAGCACGTCGTTGTAGGTGAAGGTGCCGGCATTGTTTACGAGCACCTCAATTTCGGTTCCGTCGGCCGTCACCTGATTGTAGAGCTTGCGCCCCGCATCGGGTTGAGCCAAATCCAGGAGGATGGTGCGTACCTCTACATCAAACTCCTTGCGCAGTTCTCCGGCCGTTTTTTGGATTCGCTCCTCGTTCAGGCCTGCAATGATGATGTTGTAGCCCAACGCAGCCAGCCGACGGGCGTAGCAGCGACCAATTCCGCTGTTTCCGCCCGTTACAAGAGCTGTTGCCGACCCCTTTTTTACCTCTCCGCGTCGCATTATTTAATCTTTTTAAGTTCGCGCCACAGGCGATCGGGAATCTTCTCGGTGCAGTTGTGGCAGCACATCATCTTATCCGAGTACATGCGGGCAATGCAGTAGTCGCGGTGGTCGCAGCCGGCACGGGTCGTGAGGTCTCCCTGCTTCAGTTTATTGACAAATGCGGGATCGTTGATTAGGGCACGAGCCATCTGCAACATCTCGAAACCTTCGTCTAAGACACGCTCGATACCCTCGCGCGAAACCAGACCGCCGACATAGACCAGCGGACCCTTCAACTCCTTGCGGAACTTCTTGGCATTCTCCAAAAAGAAGCACTCCTCGAAGTCGTAGTCCTTGATCATCCACTGTCCGAAGAGCGATACCACAATCTTCTGCAGCCACTCGTTCCAGCCCATATAGTATCCCATGGTCTTGGTCGGGATGCGACCACGCATCACAGCCATCGGAGCACGCGAAACGAAGCCTGAGGAGAGGACAATGCCGTGTA
>CAYRPL010000167.1:0-3913 GCA_964426045.1 uncultured Alistipes sp.
ATAAGGGGTATAAGAAAATTGCTAATTACTAATTACTAATTGCTAATTCAAAACCGCTCCAGCAGGTAGTTTACTCCGTCTGCCATCGAGAGCCAGCCCACCAGATCCAGCAGGCAGATGATGACAATACCGATGGTGAACAGACGCACAAACTTCACGCCCCAACCAATGGCGTAGTGCGAGGCGAGGAAGGCTCCGATGATATTTCCCACACCGTGCAGCAGACCATAGGCGTAGTCCACCTGGCCGTTGTACATAAAGACAAGCATCGAGAAGGGGCTGGAGACAAAGATCACAAAGCCCTTGAGGATGTTGGCCGTCACGATATCGAGGTGCAGAGTCCAGATGGTGATGGCCAACACGACATAGCCCAAGCCGATATAGATGTAGCCGCCATAGAGACCGATAAGAAAGAACCAGAAGTAGTGCCAGGGGTTGAGTTTCAGCGCATGACCCGCAGGCAGGCGGTGGTTGTGGCGGTCAAAAATCATATAGAGCAGGATGATGGTGAGCACCACACCCAAGCAGATCTTGAAAATTTTGTCGTCGAGCTGCGTGGCGAGCATCGAACCCGCAATATTACCAATGATGGTGGGAATCGAGAGCAGCAACCCCGCCTTCACATCGAGCATCCCCTTGCGGATAAAGGTGAGCGAGGCGGTGAGGTTCTGCAAGACGACGGCTATGCGGTTGGTTCCGTTGGCCATCGTAATCGGAAGCCCCATGGCCGTGAAGAGCGAGATGGTGAGCACCGTGCCACCACCCGCCAGCGTGTTGATGATTCCGACCAGGATGCCGGAAGCAACCAACAACGTTATCACCTGCCAAGTAAGCTCCATTTTTTAATTAGTAATTAGTAATAAGCAATTCAAAATTCAAAATTCAAAATTTCTTCCTATCGGTCATTGCGAGCACCTTTAGGTGCGTGGCAATCTTTTATTGCCCGGAAAAGACCCCCACGTCGGGCTAAAGCCCTCCTCGGGATGACTGGGAGGAATTCAAAATTTTATAGGAGTCTTCTACATTCTCCCTATTCCTAATAAACAGACCTTCCTCAGTACCCCTTATTTTGAAATTTTAGAGGAGCAGATTTTGTGCCGCCCGAAATTTCACACGGAAGGGCTGTACTTGGGGTACTGCCCTTTCGGGGCAAATGAATAGGTGCAAAATATGCCCTATAAAATTTCAAAATTATCTGCGTCTTTCCACGCCGGAAACGCATCTCGGAATCGAGCCTGGGCTTTCAGGTCAATCTCCGCAACCAACGTAGCCTCGACATCGGCCACCTCCATTAAGATACGACCACGGAAATCGACAATCTGCGAGTCACCGGCATAGTGCGATGCGGGGTCGTCACCCACACGGTTTACGCCAAAGACGTAGGCCTGGTTCTCGACGGCACGGGCACGCAGCAGAATCTTCCAGGGCTCACGACGGTCGGCAGCCCACGATGCGCAGTAGAGGATAGCGTCGTAGTCGCCTCGGTTGCGGCTCCAAACGGGGAAGCGCAGATCGTAGCAGATCAGCAGCAGGAAGCGCACGCCCATATACTCGACAATCACACGCTCCTGGCCGGGGGTATAGTCGCGACCCTCACCGCCCGGGCGGAAGAGGTGGCGCTTGTCGTACCAGGTCATCTCGCCCGAGGGCTTGACGAAGAACATACGGTTGCGGAACTTTCCATCCTCATCCACGATGACAATCGAACCCACAACAGCCTTCTGATACTTCTCGGCCCAACCGCGCATGGCAGCGATGGTGGGGCCATCCATCGGCTCGGCTACGGCCGAGGCGTGGAGTTTGAAACCCGTCGAGAACATCTCGGGCAGGAGCACCAGGTCGGCATCGGCCTTGGCGATAAGCTCCTCGACTACGGGGAGGTTGCTGGCAGCACTCTCCCACTGCATATCGTACTGACAAATGGCTACTTTCATCTTTTTTTCGGTTCGTGGGGCTCGATGGCGGGCCCCTGGTTTATGTTATAAGGTTTAGGTAACTACAAATATAGGAAAAATTCTTGAAATTCTTCATCATTTCACGGGTTTTCGTTACCTTTGTGCAAAATTTCAGAAAAAAGAGCCATGTTAAGAGCCGGTCGCACCTATACACTTACCGTAAGCCGCATTTCGGAGTACGGACTCTATCTCACGGATGATGAGCAGCAGGAGGTTCTGCTGCCCAACCGCTATACATCGCTCTCGGATAAGGTGGGCGACAAGAAGGAGGTCTTTGTCTATCACGACTCGGAGGATCGTCTGGTTGCCACAACCGAGGAGCCGCTGTTGAAGGCCGAGGAGGCGGGATTTTTGAAGGTCGTGGACAAGACCGTACACGGAGCCTTCTTGGGCTGGGGATTGCACGGCAAAGACCTCTTTTTGCCGAACCGCAACCAGCAGGGGGGTGTGATTGCCGAGCGAGCGGTGCTGGTCTACCTCTACGAGGACAACATCACGGGGCGCTGTGTGGCTACGCAGAAGCTGAAGCCCTATATTCACAACGAGGGTGATATCACCGTGAAGGCGGGGGATGAGGTTTCGATTTTGGTCGCCTCGCAGAGCGAGATTGGCTGGCGTGTGATTATCAACAACCGCCACTGGGGTATGCTCTACCGCAACCAGTTGTTCCGCCCCGTGAAGTTGGGTGACAAGTTGCAGGGCTACATTCGTCGCATCACCGAGGATAACCGCATCGACGTAAGCCTGCAACAGCAGGGCTACAAAGAGGTACAGAGCGCCTCGGAGCGCCTCAAGGAGCTGATTGTCGAGAATGGCGGCTTCCTGCCGTTAGACGACAATTCGCGCCCCGAGGAGGTGCAGCAGATGACCCAGATGAGCAAGAAGGTCTTCAAGCGCTCGGTGGGTGTGCTGCTTAAGGCGGGCGAGGTGGAGTTCCTGCACGGAGGCATCAAGTTGATTAAGAAATAGCAAGGAGATCTGAATCGGATGAAGCGGGTAATCACAGCCGAGCGTGTATCGCGCGATGCGTCGGACAACTACGTCTTTCAGCGCTCGCTGCTGGCCTACTACGAGGCGGCAGCAAGGGTCGGGGGGCGTGTGCTGGAGATTGGCACCGGCTCGGGGTACGGTATCGAGGTGGTGGCACCCCATGCCGACCACTTTGTGACCCTCGACAAGCACCGCACCGAGGGGTTGGAGTTGCCACAAAATACGGAGTTCTGCTCGGCGAAGGTTCCTCCCCTACCCTTTGCCGATGGTACGTTTGACTGCGTGATTTCGTTTCAGGTGATTGAGCATATTCGGGATGACAGGCGCTTTGTGGCCGAAGTGGCCCGTGTGCTGAAGCCCGGGGGGCACTTTATCGTCTCGACCCCCAACCGCACGATGTCCTTAACACGCAACCCCTGGCATGTGCGCGAGTATACCCTCGGGGAGTTTTCGACCCTGCTCTCGGAGCGTTTTTCCGAGGTCAAGGCGATGGGTGTCGAGGGCGATGAGCGGGTGATGGCGTACTACGAGAAAAACCGCCGAGGGGTGGAGCGCATCACACGCTTTGATGTGCTGAACCTGCAATACCGCCTGCCCCGCTGGATGCTCCAAATCCCCTACGACCTGCTGAACCGCCTCAACCGCCGCCGCCTGCTCAGCGAGAACGACGAGCTGACCCGCTCAATCCGCATGGATAACTATCGCCTTGTTCCGGCCCACGAGCGGTGCTTCGATTGGTTCTTCGTGGCCAAGAAGGAGAGATAGAGGCAATTCACAATTCACAATTCACAATTCACAATTCACAATTTTCTAATTTCTAATTCAAGATATTGTTCATCAAATTGCATCTCGCAGGAGATTGCCACGTCGGTTGTTTCACAACCTCCTCGCAATGACTGAGAGAGTAAGACCTCTGCTAATTGCTAATTGCTAATTGCTAATTGCTAATTGCTAATTGCTAATTGCTA
>CAYRPL010000168.1:0-3896 GCA_964426045.1 uncultured Alistipes sp.
AGGAGGGTGGCCGTCACACGCCGTTCCACAACAAGTATCGTCCCCAGTTCTATCTCCGTACGATGGACGTAACCGGTGAGGTTGCTCTGCCCGATGGTGTAGACATGGTGATGCCCGGTGACCACGTTACCATCACGGTAACCCTGATCTACCCTGTAGCCCTGAACGAGGGTCTGCGTTTCGCAATCCGCGAGGGTGGTCGTACGGTAGGTGCCGGTCAGATTCTCTCGATTGTAGAGTAATTCCGACAATAACAGGGTGGTGTGCAAACCACACCACCCACTTTTAGGAGCATAGTTCAAGGGTAGAATAGCGGTCTCCAAAACCGTTGATGGGAGTTCGAATCTCTCTGCTCCTGCTCGAAATAAGAAAGCTACTATGAATAAGTATTTTAAAGAATCCTATAACGAGCTGGTGAACAAAGTAACGTGGCCCTCGTTCGCACAATTGCAGAGCTCGACCGTCGTAGTGATGGTCGCTTCTTTAGTTTTCGCACTTGTTGTGTTGGCGATGGACCTCAGCTTTGAGAACCTGATGGCTGCTATCTATAAGACCTTGGGTAATCTTGGTCGTTAATTGTTTATCTCTGAAGTAAGCGATGAGCGAAGTAAAGAAAGAGTGGTATGTAGTCCGAGCAATCGGTGGTAAGGAGAATAAGGTCAAAGAGTATATCGAGGCCGAGATTCGCCATAACCAGTTGGAGGATTACATCTCCCAGGTGCTGATTCCTACCGAGAAAATCTATACCATTCGCAATGGTAAGAAGATCTCGAAGGAGAAGGTCTCCTATCCGGGTTATGTGCTGATAGAGGCCGCGTTGGTAGGACAAATTCCGATTATCATTCGCAATACTCCGAACGTTCTGGGCTTCCTGGGTGATACCAAGGAGGACAGTCGACAGATGAAGGCTACGCCGCTTCGTCCACAAGAGGTGAGTCGTATCCTGGGTCATGTCGATATGATGAACGAGATGGAGGAGGAGAACGAGGTTCCATTCTTCGTTGGCGAGGTCGTCAAGGTTACGGACGGCCCATTCTCAAGCTTCCAAGGTACCATTGAGAGTGTCGATGAAGAGCGCAAGAAGCTCACTGTCTCTGTGAAGATTTTCGGACGCAAGACTCCTATGGAGTTGAGCTACACACAAGTTGAAAAAGAATAATTAACCAAAGGAAAACTATGGCAAAAGAGGTTGCTGCATTTATTAAATTGCAGATCAAAGGTGGTGCCGCGAATCCTTCGCCCCCGGTAGGTCCCGCTCTGGGTTCCAAGGGTGTGAACATTATGGACTTCTGCAAGCAGTTCAATGCGCGCACGCAGGACAAGGCCGGCAAGGTTCTTCCTGTTATCATCACCGTTTACAGCGATAAGTCGTTCGACTTTGTTGTTAAACAGCCGCCCGTGGCCATTCAGCTCAAGGACGCAGCTAAGGTGAAGACCGGTTCCGCACAGCCCAACCGTGATAAGGTGGGTCAGGTGACCTGGGACCAGGTGAAGGAGATTGCTCAGGACAAGATGCCTGACCTGAACTGCTTCACGCTTGAGGCTGCCATGCGTATGGTTGCCGGTACTGCTCGCAGTATGGGTATCAGCGTAGTTGGCGAATTTCCTAACATGTAATTAGACTACAAGAATGAGTAAGTTGACAAAAAATCAAAAGATTGCCTACGCAAAGGTAGACCCCAACAAGGCCTACAAGTTGGCTGAGGCTGCCGCTCTTCTGAAGGAAATTACCTTTACGAAATTCGACGCTTCGGTTGATATTGATGTACGCCTGGGTGTGGATCCTCGCAAGGCGAACCAGATGGTTCGTGGCGTGGTGACGCTTCCCCACGGTACCGGTAAGACGGTTCGTGTGCTGGTACTCTGCACCCCCGACAAGGAGGAGGAGGCCAAGGCTGCCGGTGCAGACTATGTAGGTCTGGACGAGTATGTAGAGAAGATTAAGGGCGGTTGGACCGACGTGGATGTGATCATCACCACTCCCAACGTAATGGGTAAGGTTGGTGCTCTGGGTCGTATCCTGGGTCCCCGTGGTCTGATGCCTAACCCCAAGACCGGTACGGTTACGATGGAGGTAGGTAAGGCCGTTAAGGAGGTTAAGGCCGGTAAGATCGACTTCAAGGTTGACAAGTACGGTATCGTACACACGGCCATCGGCAAGGTATCGTTTACCCCCGAGCAGATTGTTGGCAACGCCAACGAGGTGCTCTCGATGATTCTGAAGCTGAAGCCTTCGGCTGCCAAGGGAACGTATGTGAAGAGCATCTATCTCTCCACGACGATGAGCCCCGGTGTGCAGGTAGATCCCAAATCGATTGATAACAAGTAAAAGTAGGATAGACAATGACTAAGGAAGAAAAACTGGTTGTAATTAACAGCCTTGCCGAGCAGCTCAACGCTTATCCTCACTTCTACGTTACCAACATCGAGGCGCTGAACGCCGAGCAGACTGCAAAGCTGCGTCGCAAGTGCTTCGAGAGCGACATCAAGCTCGTAGTGGTAAAGAATACCCTCTTCACCAAGGCTTTGGAGAAGGTCGAGAAGGCTGACGCTGATTTGGTAAATGTATTGGAGGGTTCGACCTCGGTTATGTTCACCAACACGGGCAAGGCTCCCGCTGTGTTGATTAAGGAGTTCCGCAAGTCGTGCGACAAGCCCCTTATCAAGGCTGCTTATGTGGAGGGTTGCGTATATGTAGGTGACAACCAGCTCGAGACGCTGTGTAACATCAAGAGCCGCGAGGAGCTTATCGGCGATATCGTTGCCCTGCTCCAGTCGCCCGCCAAGAATGTTATCTCGGCATTGCAGGCTAACGCCGGCCAAAAGATTGCGGGCCTCGTAAAGACGCTCGAAGAAAGAAACAACTAATCAAAGAACAAAAAAACAAAATTTAATAAAGATTACAACTATGGCAGATGTAAAGAAACTTGCAGAAGAATTGGTAAATTTGACTGTAAAGGAGGTAAACGAATTGGCAACCATCCTGAAGGAGGAGTATGGTATTGAGCCCGCTGCTGCAGCTGTTGCAGTTGCTGCTCCCGCTGCTGGCGCCGGTGAGGCTGCTGCTGCTGAGAAGACCTCGTTCGATGTAGTTCTGAAGAGCGCCGGTCAGGCCAAGCTTCAGGTGATCAAGGTCGTTAAGGATCTTGCTGGTCTTTCGCTGGGCGACGCTAAGGCTCTGGTTGACGGTGCTCCCAAGGCCGTTAAGGAGGGTGTCTCCAAGGAGGAGGCCGAGTCGATCAAGGCTCAGCTCGAGGAGGCTGGTGCTGAGGTTGAGGTTAAGTAGTTTACTGCTTAAATTCACACAGACAGGTATAGAGCTTACCCAGGTAAGCCCTATACCTTTTGTGGTCTAAATACCGGAAGTGCCGATTGGAGCTGTGTCCGGTGTTTGGATAATTGAGATGCTCTCAGGGTGTAATACGTTTACACTGAGGGCATTAGTGGGATGTAAAAAGCCCGCATTTTTACCGTTTCCAATCCTACATTGAGCGCTTACGGATTGGAACCCCGGGTGGGGAGTTAGGTTAGAAAGCAACAGGTTGCAAGTATAGCCGGCAGTATGCCCTGACCTTTGGAAGTCCCGCTCGGGACTGCGGTAAGAGAACGTAGGGGATCGCGACCCCTGGCAATTTAACACATCAACCCCAATATTGGATAACCGATGTCTGCGAAAAAAACAGAACAACGAATCAGCTTCTCCACAGTGAAGAACCGGGTACCCTATCCCGATTTGCTGGAGGTGCAGCTCAAATCTTTCCGTGATTTCTTCCAGATGGACACCACGGCCGAGAATCGTAAAAACGAGGGCCTCTACAAGGTGTTCCAGGAGAATTTCCCCATCACAGATACCCGGAACAACTTCGTTCTGGAATTTATCGACTACTATATCGACC
>CAYRPL010000169.1:0-3864 GCA_964426045.1 uncultured Alistipes sp.
TGCCAAGCTCGGCGTGGAGGGTGCCTGGGTTTGGGTGCTGGGCGTAATGTGCGCCGGCGGCTACCTCTTGGAGGCCATCAAACTGCGCAGCTGCTTTATGCCCGTGCTGACCGTGGATCGTGACCTGAATCGCTGCAACAACTGCGGTCTGTGCGAGAAGCGTTGTCCCTATCAGATTTCGATTCATGATTTTACGAAGGTGCGCCACGTCGATTGTACGCTCTGTGGCAACTGCATCTCGGCCTGTACGACCGGAGCCCTGCAGGTGAACCGCCGCAAGAGTCTGCGTTGGCTGCCCGCCCTGCTGGCGGTGCTGCTCTTCGCTTCGGCCCTCTATCTGGGCAACAAGTGGGAGCTGCCGACCATCGACGAGAAGTGGGGCGACTATGAGAAGGTCGAGAAGTTGGAGACCTTCAAGATGGAGGGTCTGCAGTCCATCAAGTGCTTCGGCAGCTCGAAGGCTCTCTCGGCCAAGATGCAGGGTGTAGCGGGTGTCTATGGAGTGAAGACCTATGTGCGCAGCCATGCCGTTGAGATGCTCTACGACCCCACGGTGACCAACGAGCGCAAGCTGCAGGAGGTGCTCTTTACCCCCACGATTCGTAAGTACAGCAACCCCGAGAAGGAGGTAACGGAGCTTCAGGTGCTGGAGCTGGGTGTCGAGGGTCTGCGTGACCGTACCGATATGACCCACTTCGGACTGCTCTTCTTCGATGTCGAGGGCATCTACGGCTTCACCTCGGAGTTTGACTGTCCGGTGCGTGTCGAGCTCTATGTCGACCCCGCCAAGGGCTTCGACGAGGATCGCATCGAGGAGCTGGTTGAGGTCAAGGAGTACATCTTCCCCAACGCCAAGAAGGAGGTGAAACCGATTCCGATGAACTTCGACCTGGTGCGCATGAAGCCCGGCAAGCGGGTCTCGCGCGAGGAGTTTATCGACCTGATGTTCAATGACGTGCGTAAGCTCAAGGGCCGCTTTGTCGAGAATCACGAAAAGTGGGGCAACGAGGCCGAGTTCCCGCGTGGCATTTACGAGGTTCCGATGTCCGGTATCGAGATGATGCCCGTAAGAATGGGCTTCCCCTACTTCAAGAGTTTCCTTTCGACGCGTGAGGGTATTTTGAATGTCGATTTCGTGCTGCGCGACGAGGTTCCCACCCTGCAGCTGACCTACGCCAAGCCGCTGTGGGATGACCAGAAGATATGGAACGAGATCTTCAAGGCCGAGAAGTGGACCCTGCGCATGGCCGACGGCACCTTCAAGGAGGCCGACCCGAGAATCTCGTTCCTCATCGAGGGTAAGAGTATTCAGTAATAACCGTTTTGACTATGATTAAGCGAATCTCAACACTGCTCGCCGTACTGCTCTTAAGCGGTACGGTGAGTGCCGATGAGGGTATGTGGCTCATCCACCTGCTCCAAAAAATCTACCCTCAGATGCGAGCCGAAGGGCTCAAACTGAAACCCGAAGAGATCTATAACCCTGAGGCCGAGGCACTGGCCGATGCCGTGGTGGTGATTGACGGCGGAATAGGTACCGGCAGCATGATCTCGGAGCAGGGGTTGATGATTACCAACCACCACGTCGCCTATGCCGACATCTGTAAACTCTCGACCCCCGAGAAGAATATCCTCTTCAACGGATTTTGGGCCAAAGATCGTAGCGAGGAGTTGCCCGTCGAGGGAAAAACGGTGATGTTCCTGCGCTCGGTCGAGGATATCACCCGGGAGGCGGTACACTACCGCGACTCGCTCGAGAAGGCAGGCCGCTGGGGTATCATGGGCCCCCGCAAGTTGGTCGGAGAGATGGAGCGTCGTCACCGCAAGCCCGGCCTGGAGCCGTGGTGCGCCCAGATGTGGGATGGTCGTGTGTGCCTGCTGCTGCAGTATGAGGTCTACCGCGATGTGCGCTTGGTGGGAGCTCCGCCGGCCCGCATCGGCTCCTTTGGCGGTGAGACCGACAACTGGAGCTGGCCCCAGCATAAGGGGGACTTCGCCCTCTACCGTATCTATGGCGACGAGCAGGGCCGTCCGGCCCCCTACTCGCCCGAGAACAAGCCCATTTGTCCCCGCCGCCACCTGCGTATCTCGACCCACGGACTTAAGGAGGGCGACTTTGCGATGGTTATCGGCTTCCCGGGTATCACACACCGCTACGGTTCGTCGATGGCCATCGACGAAAAGGCCCTTAAGAATCCCATCATCGAGGAGTGCCGCCACGACCGCATGGAGATTATTCGTGGTCGCATGGAGGCCGACTCGCTGGTTCGCCTGGCCTACTCCGAGGGTTACTTCAACCTGAGCAACTACGCCGACTATGTGCGTTGGGAGAATAAGTGCTTAAGACGATACGATGTGAGCGACGTGCGCGAGCAGGAGCAGCAGGCCATTCAGCGGTGGATTGATGCAGACCCCGCCCGCAAGGCGCAATATGGTACGCTCATCGAAGAGCTCAAGCGTGGCTACGAGGCCCGTCGTGATGCCATGTTGGCCCGTACCTGGTACCAGGAGTCGTGGTTTATGCCCAGCAAGGCGCTGGTTGCCACCAACCGCTTCTCGTCGTTGGCTGCCCGTCTGTTGCGTGACGGATGCGATACGCTGCGCTGCGCAAGCAAGGAGGCACAGGGGCTGCTGAAGGCCGTCAGCCACCTCGAGGCGGGGTATGACGAGCAGACCGACCGTGCTCTCTTTATCAATGCCCTGAAAGATTTCACGCGCGAGGTGGAGCCCGCTCTTTGGGGCGAGCACCTGCGCTCGGAGATGGCCCGCTATGAGGGTCGTGCCGAGCAGTTGGCCGCCGAGGCCTTCGATGCTTCGTTCTGCCGCAATGCCACCTGCTACCGAGAGTTCCTGGCCTGTGACCGAGCCATGTCGGAGATCTTGGCCGACCCGCTCGTAGCCCTCAACCACTCGGTGCAGTTTGCCCCCTTTGCGGCGGCCATCGATGAGGCTGAGAAGGGTGTCGGAGTCGATGTCTCGGAGCTTGAGAGCCGCTACCGCGATCTGCAGTACGACTATCGCGAGGCGATGGGTCGTGCCCAATATCCTAACGCCAACTCGACCATGCGCCTGACCTATGGTTCGGCCCGCAGCATTACGCCGCGTGATGGTGTGCAGTGCGCCTATCGCTCGACCATCCGTGGTTACATCGAGAAGGAGGATCCGTCGAACTACGACTTTGTGGTCGATGATAAGCTCAAGAAACTCATTGCAGCCCGTGATTGGGGCCGCTGGGGCGAGAAGGGTGAGTTGTATGTGAACTTCATGACCGATAACGATATCACGGGCGGAAACTCGGGCTCGCCGATGCTCGATGCTAAGGGTCGTCTGATTGGTCTGGCCTTTGATGGCAACCGTGAGTCGATGGCCGGTGATGCCTGGTTCCACCCCGAGCTCTCGCGTACCATCGGTGTCGATATCCGCTATGTGATGTGGGTTATTGAGAAGTGGGCCGAGGCTGGCTATTTGCTCCAGGAACTCGAATTCGAGTAGCCACATCCATCCGATACAATAAGGAGGGGGGGATTTTGGATTCCCCCCCCTCCTTATTGTTTGATAGCGTTTTACTCCTGCAAATGGTGCAGAATCACCTTTTCGAGGCTTCGCTCACAAACCGGACAGAAGCGCTCGGCCACGTTATCACGCATGCGGCAGACTACGGCAGGGCGGAAAATCCCCCGGGTGCGGTAGCCGCCACCCTCATAAAGACCCACCGTATAGGCTGCTTTGCGCTCGTCGGTCACTTCGGTCGGCACCTCAATCCCCTCGGGCATCATGTCTGCCCACTTCTTCTCGAACTCGACGCGCGTGGTGATGTTGGGCTCCCAGGGCTCGTGTTCCAGCGAGTAGGTCTCGTCGGTAAAA
>CAYRPL010000170.1:0-3853 GCA_964426045.1 uncultured Alistipes sp.
CGATGCACCCCTCGAGGAATCGACGGGCCTCGTCGGCCGTCGTAAAGCGGTTCGAGAGCTCGGCCTTGAAGAGGGCCTTCTTATCCTCGGCGGTGTGGAACTGGGCCACCACGCGGAAGTAGGCCGAGGGCTGGAAGGCGATAATCTCGCGCTCGCGCTCGACCAGCAGACGCACCGCTACGCTCTGCACACGACCGGCCGAGAGCTGCGGGCGCACCTTCTTCCAGAGTACGGGCGAGAGCTCGAAACCCACCAGACGATCCAGCACACGGCGGGCCTGCTGGGCATTCACCAAATTGATATCCACCGTGCGAGGCTGCTCGATAGCCTCCAGAATGGCCCGCTTGGTGATTTCGTGGAAGACGATACGTTTTGTTGATTCGACCGGGAGACCCAACACTTCGGTCAGGTGCCATGCGATGGCCTCTCCTTCGCGGTCCTCATCCGAGGCGAGCCACACGGTCTTGCTCGAGGCTAACTTCTTGAGCTCATCCACCACTTTGCGTTTGTCGCTCGGAATCTCATATTGCGGGGTGAAACCGCCCTGGACATCAATGCCGAGCCCCTTTTTGGCCAGGTCGCGGATATGTCCGAAGCTGGAGCGCACCATAAAATCGGCGCCTAAAAATTTCTCGATGGTCTTGGCCTTGGCCGGAGACTCTACGATTACCAAATTTTCCTTCATTATTTCATTCCTTTGAGGGGTCTTATCACTTCCCCCTCCATTCATAGAGAACCCTGCGGGTCGTCTATCTCTTGCTTGTCATCACAAGGGCCCATTCACACCTGTTTGGGCTTGTTGTGATAACCTACTTGGTGACTAATAAACTAATTAAAGAGCGTATAGGTGACCTCGATGCGCATGGCGTTGGCGCCATTTGCACCGTGCTCCATACCCTGACCCGTTGCCGTCTGGAAGGTGTTGGCACTATAGGCCTCGGGACCTAAGTAGATGGTGCGAGCCTCGGTGTTGGCCAGCACACCCTCCTTGTCCTGGAGGTACTTGTTCCACAACTCCTGCAGGTAGAGGGCGATATCCATCTGGTAGCAGCCGCGGCTGCGATTCAGATAGCCTCCGTAGTTCAACTCCACGCCATAGAGGTTCTCGTAGGCGTAGTTGTAGTCGGCAATGCCGGTAAACTTCTTGTATGAGGTATAGAGTCCCAGACGCTTCATCTGATTGTCCCAACGCTCAATGAGCGCATCGCTCGGAGTGATTTCGCTCCAATCGTAGTGGGCATCCGAGTCGTAAATCGAGAGCAGGGCCTGGTTCAGGGCCAGCGACTTAAAGCTGTCACCCGTGGCATCGGTCTCGGTGGCCAAGATCTGCTCGAACTGCTCGAAGAGCGATTCGGTGAAGGTGATGGAGGTCACCACACCGCCCAGACCCTCGACATAACATACTTCGCTCAGGCTGCGCTCTGTATCGCTCTCCTCGAAGGCCAGAGACTCGAGCAGCGAGCCCGCATAGTCGTGGCGAATGGTGTTAATCGAGGCGCCACCCCCCTCCGAGGTGGTGTCCAGGAAGTAGTAGAGCGAAGCGGTGGTATCCTGAATCAGTGTGGGGTCCTCCTGGTTGCGGTTGCGACCGTAGAGAATCATACCCGAGCCGTCGAGCTCGAACTGCAACATGCTGTTTTCGCTGCTCGATGCGGCGTCGGCCGCAGGTTTGAAGTAGAGTCCCTTGAAGTGCTCACCGAAGGCCTTGGCGTCGTAGAAGCCATCCATGTTGTTCCCCTCGTAGACGCCCGTGCGGAGCATCATGCGCGAAATCAGATCCTCACCCGTCGGAGTGGGAATCATCTTTACGGAGGTTGAAGATACATTGATGCCGCGCTCGGGATCGGGGAAGCGGAAGGTGAAGGCGGGCTCGGCCGACAGATAGGGGCTCATATCAAACGAGCCGTAGAAGAGCGTATCCTCCTGCTCGACTAAGAAGCTGTCGTCAATCACCTCATAGACCTCGTAGTTGCGCACCTGCAACGAGTCGCCACCGAAGCCGGAGATGGTCATACCCAGCATCAGCGAGTCGAAGATGGGGCGGTAGCCGAAACCTTCGGTCGAGTCGGGGCAGATACCCCAGGTGAATTGGGTGTAGAATCCGGCGGTGCGCAGACCGAAGGTGTCGCTTCGGGTCGAGCCCAAAAGTCCCACTTCGATATTCGAGGTGCGAATCGAGTCGGTACGATAAAGACGGGTCTCGAAGCAGCCTCCTAAGCGGCGGAAGCCGATTTTGAGCTGCTGATTCTCGGGAATATACTCCGAACCCAACGTGTCGTCTACTTCCGTACAGCCGGCAAAGGCCATCGCTAAGATGGCGCCCACCAGGCATAGCGAGCGGAGAAGGCGCAACGAAAACTTATAACGCATCATAGAATCGGTTGTAATTGTCAAAACATTCGGCCGATTCGGGGTCCTGGTACTCGAGAACAGCCTTGCCGTGCTCTCGGGCATAGTCGGCAACCTCCCCGCTGGCATTGGGCGAAGCCAGAACCACACCATCGACACACTCCATAACGAAGCGGTAGAGGTTTTCGTATGTGGGGTTGTCGAGAATCGAGAGATTTTCGGCCCCCATGCCCTCGCTTTCGATCTTGAGCTTGAAGTCCGAGGCCAATTCGCCCTCGAAGCGGTCGTCGTAGAGCGAGAGAACAATCTTCAGGTCGCGGAAGATCGGGTCGTCGGCAAATACCCGCTTCAGGTAGAGGGGTACGATGGCCGAGATCCAGCCGTGACAGTGCACCACCGTGGGAGCCCAGCGCAACTTCTTGACCGTCTCCAGCACACCGCGGGCAAAGAAGATGGCTCGCTCGTCGTTATCGGCGAAGTCGGCCCCTTCCGCATCCTTCAGCACAGCCTTGCGCGAGAAGTAGTCGTCGTTGTCGATGAAATAGATCTGTACGCGGGCCGACGGTATCGAGGCCACCTTGATAATCAGCTGGTGGTCGTTGTCGTCGATGATAAGGTTCATACCCGACAGACGGATGACTTCGTGCAGCTGGTGGCGGCGCTCGTTGATGCAGCCGTAGCGCGGCATGAAGGTACGGATTTCGTTTCCGCGCTCCTGCATCGCCTGGCACAACGTGCGGCAGAGCTTCGAGGCTTCGCTTTCTGGCAGATAGGGGGTTATCTCCTGGCAGACGTACAGTATTTTATTAGCCATTTCTATAAGGTTTTACAACAGCAAAGTTAATAAAAAAGCGGCAATTTTCCAACTCTGTTTTTTAGAGAATCAGCATTGCATCTCCGTAGGTACCGAAGCGATAGCCCTCCTCTTTGGCCACCTTGTAGGCGTTCATCACCAAGTCGTGACCTCCGAAGGCCGCCACCATCATCAGCTGCGTGGAGTGCGGCAGGTGGAAGTTCGATACCATGGCGTCGGCCACCGAGAAGTCGTAGGGGGCGAAGATGAACTTGTTGGTCCATCCGCTCTGGGCCTTAATCATACCGCCGGTCGAAACCACCGTCTCGATGGTGCGCATTACGGTCGTGCCGATGGCTACCACCTTGTGGCCACTCTGCTTGGCGCCATTTACGGCCGCAGCCGTCGCCTCGTCGACGATGAACTGCTCGGAGTCCATCTTGTGCTTCGAGAGATCCTCGACATCTACGGTGCGGAAGTTGCCCAGACCGACATGCAGGGTCAGGTAGGCCTGGTCGATACCCTTAATCTCCATGCGCTTCAGCAGGTGCTTCGAGAAGTGCATGCCGGCCGTCGGAGCAGCTACGGCGCCCTCATGTTGGGCGAAGATGGTCTGGTAGCGCTCCTCATCCTCGGGCTCGACCTTCTCGCGTACCCAGCGCGGAAGCGGAGTCTCACCCATCTTGAAGAGGGCCTCCTTGAACTCCTCGT
>CAYRPL010000171.1:0-3852 GCA_964426045.1 uncultured Alistipes sp.
TCGCTTTTTTGCGCAACAAAGTTAGCGAATAATTAGGAATAATTCAGAATTTTGAATTTTGAATTTTGAATTTTTCACTAAGCATTACCTTGCCAGCCGCTTGTGGTGGCACAACAGCAGGTTGCTCTCGTTGTCGTAGAGGTGCATGCCGTTGCCCTGGCAGTAGCGGAAGAGGTTGCAGTCGGCGCACTCCCCCTTGCGGGACCATTCACGGTTGCGGAAGGGCTCGAAGCGCTTGTCCCACACCTCCCAGAAGTCGTCTTGGTAGATGTTTCCCTGGTGGAAGTTCGAGCGGATGGAGGTGCAACCCGAGATCGAACCATCGACACGAATCGAGGCGACCGAGAGTCCCGCCTGGCAGCTGTAGAAGTGGTTGCGCACCTCGGCTTCGTAGCCCCCGAGGAATCCCTCGCAGCCATACGAAACCTGAATCTTGCCCGCCTTGCGCTCGTGGGCCAGGAACTCCATCAGGCGAGTGAACTCCTCGTCGGAGAGTTGCAATCGCTTATCCTCGGCGGCACGACCCACCGGAAAGATGGTAAAGATACGCCAGGCCTTGATTCCGTGGGCCAAAAGCAGGTCGCGGAACTCCTCGAGGCGGGGCAGCAGCTGCGGGGTGACGCAGGTTACGACATCGAAGGCGATCGAGGGTTCAGCGGCGGCACGGGCTGCGGCCTTCAGGGCCCGCTCGTAGCTCAGCTCGTGGCGACGGATGTAGAAGTGCTCCTCGGCAAATCCGTCGAGTGAGATGGTCATGGTGTGCAGTCCGGCCCGCAGCAGCCCCTCGAAGCGTCGCTCGTCGAGGGCCAGGCCGTTGGAGACCATGCCCCAGGGATACTCCCTACGGTAGAGATTCAGTCCGATTTGCTCTAAATCTTTGCGCATCAGCACCTCACCGCCCGAGAGGACAATCAACACACGGTGCGGGTCGACGTGGGGTGTAATCTGGTTGTCAAGCACACGGAAGAAATCCTCGGCCGGCATATCGGGCTGCAGCGCTTCGGTGCGGCAGTCGCTTCCGCAGTGGCGGCAACTGAGGTTGCAGCGCAGCGTACACTCCCAAAAGAGGGTGCGCAACTCGTGCTTGGCCACCTGCTCCTTACGCAATCGGGCAAAGAGCTCTAAAGCCATACGTTTGCGAAGTCCAATCTGCTTTCCCATCGTGCATCAGAGTTTTTTATCCATCGTAATCGTTATCTCATCGGCCGTGTAGTCGTTCTCCGCTTCGGTCGTCTGGTCGGGGTGCACGGCCACTTCAACCTCCTGATCCTTGTAATAGCCATTTTGCAGGCCGTCAATATCTTTTGCCTGAAGCATAATTTTCTCCCTCTCCACAATGTAGGTGCGACCGTTGAAAGAGAAGTTTCCCTCCGCATCGGTTCTCAGGTTAATATTTCCGTATGTATCGCTAATCGAGATGCCCGAAATGGGGTTTTGCTCCTGATCAACCACACGACCTCGAACCGAGAGGGGAGCAAACCAGCCAGAAGGGGCGGGGCCATACATCGGCATCGGAGGACCGTACATGTCGGGAGCAGGCCCGTACATAACGCTATCAGGGTCGCTGCAGGCGGATGCAAATCCCAACATGGAGAGCAGCATCCAGATACATCTGTTCTTCATCGTTTTCTATTTTTGGGGGTTCCACTTCTTTGGGGGTAACTTCTTGTTAAGAGGCCTATATGCCGGTAATGCTCTTCCAATTAAGGGTCACATCCACCGCCTCGGGTGCTTCGTAGTGGCCCTGGTGCCAGTTGCTATCCTCCGTGTAGTCGGGGTTGGCCACAAAATCGACCACTACCTCTTTGTTGAGGAACTCTCTGTTGGCGGGGCCATCAATGTCACGGAAGCAGACCGAAATATCCTCACCCTCGGGATTCATCAGCCATCCGTGCTGCTTGTCGATGGTGTAGTTACCCTCGGCATCGGTCAGTGTGCGGGCCTCGTCGCCAATCGAGACCTCGATGCCCTCGATGGGCCATCCGACGGGGTCGGTGACACGGCCCTTGACCGAGAAGGTGACATAGGGGGTGCCATACTCTTCCATCATCCCTTCGGGTTCGAGCATCATCAGTACCTCTTCGGCCGTAAAGGAGCGTTCGTCACTCTCCTCGGGCGTGAAGGCCACCTCGACCTGACGGTCGGCGAACCAGCCGCCACCCTCCTCGCCATCGACATCGGTAAAGTGAATGGTCAGGATGTTGGGCGCCTCGCCCTCCACGACCACTGCTAACGAGAAACGACCGTCGTAACTGCTCTTGGTCGAGAAGTTTCCGTCGTAGTAGACCTTGATGCCGATAAGCGGTTTGCTGTCGGGGTCGGTTACGCGGCCCGATACACGAAGTACGGCGGGCGTCGCCATCGCATCACGCTCCATCTCAATCACCACATCCTCAAGCAGATAGTGAGCCTCGCGCCAACCGCTCGTGTCGGTATTGGGGTCGAGCTTCAGGGTGACGGGAACCTCGCGGGTGGGGTAGAGGTCGTTGACGGCTCCGTCGGGGTCGGTGATGCGCAGCGTAGCCTGTACCTCCTCGGGGTTTCTGAAAAGGTCAGATGCCGCATTTATTGCAAACTCACCCAGGCCGTTTGTTACCGTTGTCTGGCTGATGGTGCTCTCTCCATCCTCCGGGTCGGAGATCTGAATATTGACAGCCATGCCACTGAGTGCACGCTTGTTGTGTGCCTTTATGACCTTTCCTTTGACCTCAAAGGTTGTGTAGGGGCACCCATACTCTGGAGCAGGAAGTTCCCTTTCCGGCTCTCCGTCTTCGTTACATGCGGATGCAAATCCCAACATCGAGAGCAGCATCCAAATCCATCTGTTTTTCATGGGCGTATATTTTATGGGTGGAACATCATATATAATATAGGTATGGCTCTTTTGAGGCTCGGAATCTCTCTCTTTCTTTTTACAAATTTACGCATTACAAAAAATACCTCCAAATTTTCGGCTTAAAAAAATCTTACAGAGCCACTTTTTGGAGTGTTGATAATCAGTGAGTTATAAATTTAAGCACAGAAAAAATCTTACAGGCCGGAAATTACTGTTTTTTACCTGATTTTTTGATACTTGCATAACCGACCATTTCTGTTCTGTTTGTCGCCATCGAAAAATCCGCTCCACAACCCCTTCTGAGGCCGATTTGTGTATAAATGTTATATCAAAATGTTATACTAAAACAGCTGGTAATTTGCTTTAATTCAAAATTGACAAAACAATTGCTTAAAATAGCCGACAGTCGCTTGCTGACAGCTGACTGTCGAAAATAAAAATACTATCGCCAAAATTTTGATAATTCATTTATTCTTTGTATCTTGCAATCGTGGAAAAGTTTTCTCGCTGTTGCGAGGAGCATTTTCGCAAAAGAGTACCAAAAATAACTCCAAGTAACACAATTAACACAATTAACACCTTTCCGCCTATGCTGACCATCCCCCTATCCTAAGGGAGCTCCAATCGCAGCGATTGCATCTCCCAACACGCTACTTGAAAGCGTGCTAATTTTCATGGGCTGATGAGGAGTTTAAGGAATTTAAGGAGGTTAAAGAATTTAAAGACAACCCAAAATTCCTCCTCCCTAAACTCATTAAATTCCCTAAATTCATTAACACAATTTACTAAATTTACCACCATGAAAAAGTTTTTCAATCTATTCGCTCTGCTACTTTGCTTTGCAGCCTGCAGCAACGAAGACTCGTTGACCGCAACAGTCGATCCAGCACCTGTAGGTGGGGGTAATACCAACCCCTATGCCGTCACGGTGGAGGAGGCCTTAGCCAATCTGGATGGAGTACTCGCCCTAATTGACGGCGAGACGCGCGCCGGTGGCATGCGTCGCGCCGTGTCCG
>CAYRPL010000172.1:0-3817 GCA_964426045.1 uncultured Alistipes sp.
GCTTTGCTGACCGCGGGTGCCACCGACGAGCAGATTGTCTCGGCCATCGTCAAGGAGGGCCTCAACTATGGTGCAAAACCCAAGGGTTTGGTTACCTTCCACGCCTACTAGGAGTGTGGCCGCAAGGCCGTCGAGGAGCACCTGGTCGAGGGGGCACTCTACGCCTCGTCGAATGGCGTAGCGAAGATTCACTTCACCGTATCGGCCGAGCACATGGCCGGATTCAAGGCCCTGCTGGCCGAAAAAGTTCCCACCTACAAGGAGCGCTTCGGCCTGAAGTACGAAATCAGCTTCTCGGTACAGAAGCCCTCGACCGATACCGTGGCCGTCAATCCCGACAACACCCTCTTCCGCACCGACGAGGGTAAACTCCTCTTCCGCCCCGCAGGACACGGAGCCCTGATCGAGAACCTGAACGACATCGACGCCGACATCATCTTCATCAAGAATATCGACAACGTAACGACCGACGAGCGCAAGGAGGATACCATCCGCTGCAAGAAGGCCCTGGCCGGTATGCTCTTGGAGCTCCAGAGCCTGAGCTTCGACTTCCTTGCGGAGCTGCGTGCCGGCACGGCCGACTTGGAGGAGGTAGCCGCCTTTGTCGAAGACCGCCTCTGCACCAAGCTCCCCGAGCAGTACGACGCTGCCCTGCTGGAGGCCGTACTCGACCGTCCGATTCGCCTCTGCGGCATGGTACGCAACGAGGGCGAGCCCGGTGGCGGTCCCTTCTGGGTGGCCAACCCCGATGGCACGCAGTCGCTGCAGATTGCCGAGTCGAGCCAGATTTCGCCCGAGGATATGCCGCTGATGAAGCAGGCCACGCACTTCAACCCCGTGGATTTGGTCTGCGGCGTGCAGCGTGCCGACGGCTCGAAGTTCGACCTGCGCCAATACACCGACCCCGAGACCGGTTTCATCTCCTCGAAGTCGGCCGGCGGCCGTGAGCTCAGAGCCCAGGAGCTGCCCGGCCTGTGGAACGGCGCCATGGCCCGATGGAACACCGTATTTGTCGATGTTCCCATCTCGACCTTCTCCCCCGTGAAGGTCGTGCAGGACTTGCTCCGCCCCCAGCACCAAACCCTCTAATTGGTAGGGCATATTTTGCACCGCTTTGTCCGAGCCGGATGGACCGTACCTGATGTACAGCCCATCCGGCTCTGTCTGTTTTTTTAACCGAAGGAAGGAGGAAATTCAAAATTTTCTAATTAGAACAAATGCTAATTACTATTGCTAATTACTAATTCCAAATTTAACCTCCCTTTTGTCCAAAAATTCTACACAAACCATTGCGTTTATCCGTAAACTTTTATTATCTTTGTCCGGATTTAGGCCTATGTTTCAAAAACGAGGTTGAAATCGGCTGAAAATTTGAGCAAACAAGATTGAAATAAACATAATAAAACTACAAATCGTATGGAAAACAAACTGCAACAGCTGACCCGCACGCTCTATGCCGAAGGGTTGGAGAAGGGTCGCTCGGAAGCCGAGCGTCTGGTAGCCGATGCAAAGGCCGAGGCGCAGAAGATCGTTGCCGAGGCTAAGGCCGAGGCCGAAGCCATCATCAAGCAGGCCGAGAAGAAGGCACTCGACGTGGAGAAGAACTCCCTGACCGAGATTGCCCTCGCAGGCAAGCAGGCCGTAGCAAAAATCAAGTCCGAGATCGCCTCGATGATTGTGGCCAAGACCACCTCGGAGGGCGTGAAGGCCGCAACGCTCGATGCAACCTTTATCAAAGAGATGCTCGTAGCCGTAGCCAAGAATTGGAACGGCTCGAACTCGGGTAAGGTAGAGCTCAAGGCCCTGCTGCCCGCCAAGGAGCAGAAGGCGCTGGATGCCGCCTTTGAGAAGGCCTCGAAGGAGCTGCTGGCCGCCGGCGTGGAGGTTGGCTACTCGGCCGAGGTGAAGAGCGGCTTCAAGGTAGGTCAGAAGGATGGTGGCTACTATATTTCGTTCACCGACGAGGATTTCGATGCCCTGATGAAGGAGTATCTGCGCGAGAAGGTGGCCGAGCTGTTGTACGCCTAAACTCAGGCCCTGTATGTTTGGCAAAAACTATTACTGTTTGGTAGCCGGCCTGCGCGAGTACACCCTCGACCAGGAGAGCAAGGGATTTGACATCGAGCAGATTCGCGAGGAGATTCTCTGTGAACTGAGCAAGCGCGATGCCGAGTCGATGCGTCTGCTCTACAGCTACTACGACTGCGAGAACCTCATCGCCGCTCGTGCCGGTCGTGTCCGCCACAATCCGCTGGGCAACCTGACGGCCGAAGAGGTGGTCGAGGCCCTCGAGAACCCCTCGATGCTGCCCCGCGAGATGGCCGAGGTGGTCGAGGCCTATGGCCAAAGCGACGACGAGGAGATAGACGAGGAGGAGCGCAAGGTGGACACCTCGCTGCGATTCGAGAAGAATCTGCTGGAGGCCTACTACCGCACCTGTGCCCGCTCGAAGAGCCGCTTTTTGAAGGCTTGGGCCGAGTTCGACCGCACGCTGCGCAACATTGCGGCAGCCGCTTCGGCTCGTGCGCTGGGTCGTGAGACGGCTCAGGTGCTCATCGGCTCGGGTCCGGTGGTCGAGCAGCTGCGACGCTCGTCGGCCGCCGACTTCGGTCTGCGTGGCGAGTTGGGCTACATCGACACGGTGCTGGCTGCCGTAAACGAGGAGCAGAACCTCGTGGAGAAGGAGCACAAAATCGACCTCATTCGCTGGAACGAGAGCCAGGAGCTTTCGGTCTACGACTACTTCAACATCGACTTCATTCTCTCGTACCTGGTGCGTATGAACATCGTGGCCCGCTGGTCGCTGCTGGACAAGGAGCGCGGTCGCCGCATGTTTGAGCGTCTGCTCGGGGATTTGGAGGCCAAGGATTTGATAAATAAACAATAAAACGATATGAAAACTTTAGGAAAAGTTAATGGTATCATCTCCAATATCGTGATCGCGAAGGTGGACGGCCCCGTTGCACAGAACGAGATCTGCTTCGTATATTGCGGTGATACCCGAATGATGGCCGAGGTCATCAAGGTCGTAGGCGACAACGCCTATGTCCAGGTTTTCGACTCGACGCGCGGTCTGAAGATTGGCGACAAGGTGGAGTTCGAGAACCACATGCTGGAGGCTACTCTCGCCCCGGGTCTGCTCTCGAAGAACTATGACGGTCTGCAGAACGACCTGGAGAAGATGGAGGGTCTGTTCATCAACCGCGGCTCGATTACCGAGCCCATCGACTTTGACCGCTTGTGGGAGTTCAAGCCCCTGGCCAAGGCCGGTGACAAGGTGGCTGCCGCTTCGTGGCTCGGTGAGGTCAAGGAGCAGTGGGTGAACCACAAGATTATGGTTCCCTTCGTCATGGAGGGCACCTATACGGTCAAGAGCGTAGCCAAGGAGGGCAGCTACAAGGTAACCGACACGATTGCCGTAATCGTCGACTCGGAGGGCAAGGAGCACAACGTTACGATGGTGCAGAAGTGGCCCGTGAAGAAGGCCGTGAAGGCCTACACCGAGAAGCCCCGTCCTTCGCGCGTCATGGAGACCGGTGTGCGTGCCATCGACACCTTCAACCCCCTGGCCGAGGGTGGTACGGGCTTTATCCCGGGTCCCTTCGGTGCCGGTAAGACGGTGCTTCAGCACGCCATCTCGAAGCAGGCCGAGGCCGATGTGATCATCATCGTTGCCTGCGGTGAGCGTGCCAACGAGGTAGTGGAGATCTTCAAGGAGTTCCCCGAGCTGGTGGATCCCCGCACGGGCCACAAGCTCATGGAGCGTACCATTATTATCTGTAATACGTCGAACATGCCCGTTGCCGCCCGTGAGGCT
>CAYRPL010000173.1:0-3809 GCA_964426045.1 uncultured Alistipes sp.
TTAGGCTCAAACAAAAAAAGACCTGCCTAACATTTTTTAATTGTTAGACAGGCTCCTTTTTTTGTGATGAAAAATGGGGCATTCGTTGATTTTATTTTTTTCTTCGACCCGAAAGTTCTACTTTTGCAGCGTCAAAAAAGCACAAACATTTGATAAACTACATATTAGAACAGAGGATCATGGAAAAGAAAATTTTTTATGCAGCCCCGACTGTGGAGTTGCAGGAGATTGTCGTAGAGCAGGGATTTGCGGCCTCTCCCGAGAGTGTTATGGTGTCCGACCTGGAGTGGGGCGGCGAGCATGATGCCATGGAGTAACCTTTAAATTTGAGAAACGTATGAAAAGAGTACTCTTTGCAGCCCTGGCGGCTCTTGGATTTGCCGCCTGCTCCAACAGCGATGTAAATGAAATTGTTGCCCCCGAGCAACCGCAGCAACTTACCCTCTACGCCACACAGGCGGGATTTGACACTTCGCGCGTCGAAATCGGCTCCGATGCCTCGGGCCACCCCACCGCCCTGAGTTGGTCGCAGGGTGACAAAATCGAGTTGGCAACCGCAACGGGGTTGACCGCCACCCTGGCTGCCGAGGAGGTCGATGGTAAGTCGGCAACCTTCCGCGGTGAGGCCCCTGTGGGTTACCAGACCCGCGACAGCTACTACGCTGCCTACCCCGCGTCGTTAGTCAATATTAACAAGAGTGTCTACAGCTACACCGTAGCGGCTACCCAGAGTGGCCTGGCCAAGGATGCCGTCGTGCTCTACGGTGCCACCGAGGGCGAGGTTGAGAACACCGCTATCGAGATGACCTTCAAACCCGTAAACACATTGCTCTATGTGACGGTCAGCAATGCCCCCAGCGGAGGCTTCAATTCGGTAACCCTGCGCGGCTTTGACAATGAGACGCTCTGTGGCACGCTTACCGCCTCGCACGCAACCCCCACAACCTTCGACTACACAAGCTCGGGGCTGAGCATTACCATCAACGGTAGCGAGGCCAATGGCTACCTGAGCGAGGGCTTCTATATTTCGCTTCCGTCGGACATCAGCTTTACGACGGGCTATGTGCTCTCATTTGAGAGCCGAGAGGGTGTGAAGGTCAGCTTTGGTTATAAGGCCGGAGAGCTTGCCTCCGGAGCCATCTATGGCACCACGGTAAAGTGGGCCGTTCCGACTGTGACCTTAGGCGCCAAGACGAACTACTCGTACGCTGCCGGTGTAAATGGTGTCGCCACCGCTTCGCCCTCGACCGCAAACGGCATGGATGGCCTGACCCTCTACTTTGGTTCGAGCAATGCCGAGCACCGCTCGTCGTATGCCAATGTGCAGAATGCCATGATTGTATCGGTAGGTTTCGAGATTGACAGCTCTAATAACCTTTGGGATGTTACACTTGATTCGGAATCCGATTCCGCTGTGGTATGGGACAAGTCCACCAAGACATTCTGGTATAACGATACGCAGGCTCCCGACCGCAGTTATTTGGGCGACTACACCGTCAAGGCCTTTATCAAGATTAAACATAATGACAGTATTGTTACCTACAAATCGGCCCCCGAGACCCTCTCGGTAACCGGTATTCCGTATAGTGTTCCCGATTGCACCAGTGTAAGCTTTGCTAATGTGCCGGGATGGGATACGACTGGAACAGTAGAGTATTGGAGTGGTCGTGGTTGGCAAACTTTCTATTATTACCAGTTTGGTTCACCAAAGAAAAAGGAAGGAGCATTGTACTCTCCGACATTTTATACGCCAGCCAGCACGGATGTTGATTATACTGCTTCAATGTGCTATTGGACCTCTGGTGCAGCCAGTGGATCTACTACAATTTATAGTGGCGTGACGACCGAAAAAAATGCTGTTACAACAAATTCTAAAAGTTTGAGTCATGTCTACAGAGCGTCAGGCCAGGCTCCGAAGAATGATCAATACACCAACATTTCGCACACTGTTTCAATTCCTCAGGGAGATTCATACAGAATATATATATCTGATGCACATGGAAACAAAGATAATTTGGCTGAAAACTGGGTATGTATGCGCTCGTTTGAGGTGAAGTACGCAGAATAAATATTGACTTAAACTAAGATTGCCTTGTTGGGCTTTTAGCCCTCTTCGCAATTACTAAAAAGAAACCACGAGACTGTCTAACAAGTCCTCAAAAATGAAAATCACCCCCGTCAGATGCACTTCTGACGGGGGTGAAATCGTTAGAATTAGACTTGTTAGACAGCCTCGTAGTCGTATTGGCAATTGCAGAAGGACTAAAAGCCCAACATGAAATTTCCTTTTATTGGCGGTACTCTACCTTGAATGATTTAACACACATTCGCCTTGTTCCAGTTACTTTGGGGGTGGAATGGGTAATTCCGACGTAACAATCTGAAGATGTTAAGGTTAAATTATTTTCAGCATCATCGTAATCATCAAAGTCGTTAAAATCGGCAGACAATTTATATGTTGTCCCATTTGTGGTTGCAGATGGTCTGCTACCATTGCACACATTTACATAAATAGTTGCGTTCTTGTCCGATGCCCATGCATTTGAACAATAATGGAAGCAATCTGCAATTGTTTTAATATTTATGTTTGTTGGTGCATGAAACTTGGGAGATATTGCAGCATCGGCACTGTTGTCGTTGTCGCCCTTGAAACGCAGGTAGTTACCAGCTGCAAGATCTGAATCTCCAACTTTTGGGGAAAACATATAGTCGCCCGAGAAACTCCAATCACTCGGCTGGCTGGTGAGCGAAACACTATACGGAACACCGGTTACCGAGAGGGTTTCGGGGGCCGATTTGTAGGTAACAATACTGTCATTATGTTTAATTGTTGGAGAGGGAACTGAGGAGACTGAGGGGACTGAGAGAAAAATTTCCAGTATGCTCAGTACACCCAGACTGCCCAGACCACCCAGATTGCCCAGATTGCCCAATATACTGATTGCTCAGTACACCCAGCCTCAAAACCCTTTTTCGATTTTAAGTTGCAAAGCAAAAGAATAAGGCCGTCGTAACGACCCTTTTTTGATTTTAAGCGAGGAAATTTTGTGCCAACGAAGAATGCCCCGGATGGGATGGGGTCGTAACGACCCTTTTTTGATTTTAGAGGAGCAGATTTTGTGCCGACATGAAAATCCCCCGGAAGGGTTGGGGTCGTAACGACCCTTTTTTGATTTTAGAGGAGCAGATTTTGTTCATCGCAATAAGAAACCCGGACGGGTAGTACTGAGCGTACGTCCCGTTCGGGTTTTGTTTGGGATGAGCAAAATCTGCCCTCTAAAATCGAAAAAGACTACTTCTTCTGCGAAGCCTCCATCGCCTCCTTCAGAGCGGCCAGACCGGCGATATCGCCCAGCGTGGTCTTCTCAACCGAAGCGTTGATCTTCTTCACCGACGACTTGGTCTCGTCAGCAGCCTTCTTCTTCTCGGCCTTCTCGGCAGCGATCTCAGCGCGCTTGGCCTCCTCGTATACGCGAACGTGCGAGAGGGTGATGCGCTTGGTAGCCTTCGAGAACTCGATCACCTTGAAGTTCAGCTTATCGCCGGCCTTCGGGGTGGTGCCGTCCTCCTTCGTGAGGTGACGAGCGGGGCAGAAGCCCTCGATGTTCTCACCCAGCGATACAACGGCTCCCTTGTCGTTGAGCTCGGTAATCGTACCCTCGTGAACGCTGTCTACGCCATACTGGCCCTCGAACTCGTTCCAGGGGTTCTCCTCGAGCTGCTTGTGACCCAGCGACAGACGACGGTTCTCCTTGTCGATCTCGAGAACTACAACCTCGATGGCGGCACCAATCTGCGTAAACTCGCCC
>CAYRPL010000174.1:0-3714 GCA_964426045.1 uncultured Alistipes sp.
GTTACAACGGAAATCCCCGAAACATTGCCGTACTTATATGCTGTACGGAAGCCTTTGCGGTATAGGTCACAAATACACTTTTCACGCCGTCTACCGCTGACGGTTGGCTGTTTGCAAATGCAGTTTACACAATCCTTGTCATAACCACATTTGCCCTCTTTCGGTCACACACAGCCTTGTGATCCGAATACTCTTTTGCTCAACAACTTTTTCGAACTTGCTTTTGCGAACATTTCTATTCCTCCTTAAAATAAACTGCTCCTTTATAAATTTAAAAGGTACGCCTACAATATTGCAGGCGTACCTCTAAAAAGCAAGTAATTTAATTAATTATTTCTTTGCGGTAACCGATACAGAAGTCTCTCCCAAATACCAACCGTCATTTGCAGAGCCACCGTCATCTACAGTAGACCACTTTAGCTTGAAAGAACCATCATCATTTAACTTTGAGACCTCGATTGTAAATGTGACTGACTTATCTTGTGTCCAGCTATTATTTGAAAAATCACTTGTTTCCCAAGATTTATTTTTCAACGAGCCGCTATCTGTTACAACCTCGACCTTTGCTTTGTTATATTGAATCAGAAAATGTCTTTGTGCATCAAATACAATGGTAATTTCGATACTCGTGTATCCGTTTGCTGTCAATGCTGCTTTGCTCATCCCTGTGGATACTGTATCTGTATGACTACTTCCTCTAGAAAGATAAACATCTCTTGTATTATTATCGGCTGTATAACTCGCAGAGGCTTGTGTCTTTACCCATATCGCATATAGTGTCACATTTCCACTCGCTACCAGGTTCTTTACCGTTTCTTTGTCGGTATATGTTGGAGTAGTTGCGGTACTGCTTGTGCTCCATCCCAGGAATGTGTAATTCGCTCTTGTGTAACTATTGGCAAATAACGTTGCATTTGTGTCATAGGTGTATGTTGCAGTCTTGTCGCTTCCAGTACCGCCATTTGCTTTAAATGTAACGGTATATGTATTGGCTGTCCACTGTGCTACCAAAGTATGTTCTCCAACAAAACTAACCTTGGTATCAGAGGTGATAATATTATCGCCAAACTTCCAACCATTAAAGGTATAACCGGTTCTGACGGGTGTAGGTAATATACCATAGGCACTATCATAGGTTACCATTACTGTTTCAGTACCCACTGTTCCGCCATTTGCATCAAGAATTACAGTATAGGGGTTGGCACTCCATTGTGCTGTTGCGGTAATCAGTTCGCCACTTGCGGCCAAGTCAGATACTTCAGAACCATCCGTGACGATTGTGCCGTCTGCCAGTTTCCAACCAGTCCAAGTGTATCCTTCCTTAGTGAACAGATTTTCACTCAACTGGTGGTTTTCGCCAGAAATATGTGCAGAGATCATCATAGAACCAGAACCGCCGTTAGCATCGTACTGTACATAGTAAGCCTTGGCCATATATGCTTCCAGCTCATCCAGCGGAACATCCAAGGGAAGACCGGCATTTGCCTGAATATTGATATTGCTTTCTACCGGAGGTTCATACAATGTCATTTCTCCAATTTCATCGCTTAAGACACTAAATGTATCAACTCGATAGTTTCCACTGGTTACATCGTAAGTCACGACTGCAAATACGCGCACGCTACTATATGCTACATTTTTATATGTTCCCGCAGGCATTTGTTCACTGATATGTGTTGTAGTCGTAATACTTTCAGTCACTGTCTTATTAAATGTGACTGCTGAAGAGTAAGAATCGGAAAGTTCCTCAGATGCGCTGTTGGATTCTCCGTTTGTACTTGCAGTTCCCCAAGATTCTTCATCGATATCGGACCAGCTGAACTCTCCAGAAAGATTAAAAGAAAGTACATCCTTGATCGGCGACCACTCGCCACCGACTGTAAATCCTCTCTCAAAAGTATCGGAATGACTCTTTGCCCACTCATTGGTTTCTGACCACTCGGTAGTTTTCGATACAGAATGCGTGATTGCCTTACTTGCTGTTTCAGAATTGCTTTGCTCAAAAGATACTTCGTTGGTATAGCTCCAATCAATGGATTCACCTACCATTTTATCTTTTGTTCTGAAGGTTTCCAAAACCACATTATAAATCGTTCCCAAGTCATAGACAAAATATTGCTGACTGTATTCTTCATCATAATGTACCCACAACTCTCGAATCCCCTTCGTAGGAACGGCATAATTTTGTTTCTCTCGCCAAGTGGCTGTTACTTGAATTGCGTCAGTACTACCCTTGACAATTTTGGTTATAGGATTACCGGCTTCGTCGATCCATCCGGCAAAGATAAGTCCAGGCCACTCAGGATCTGACAATACGACCTCATCTTCGATAGTATACTGAGTCTTATTGGAGTTCGACGGTGCATCCTTATACGTAATTGTGTAGGATATAGCATCCCAATGTGCGTATACTGTGACATCGTTGGTGCTGCCAGATTCGATCATGTCAACCTTTGTACCGCCTTCGGATGCGGTATACCAACCAAGGAAGGTATAACCCAACCGGACAGGATCAGGCACATCCTCAAAAGCCAATCCCTCATGCTCAGCATATTGGGTAACGGAAGGGCTTTCAGCACCCTGCAAATTGCGATAAGTAATCGCATGATAAGTCGCCTGCAGCATAGGAACGGTCTCCTGTGCCATGATAACCTCACCGCACACACCGCAGTGAGAACCCTCGGTCAAGCCGGTCTGAGTATAACTGGGCGCAACTGCTTCATCAACGACCGTTGTATGACCGGTAGCAGAAATGACCGTATCAATGTATGCAATCTCGTTGGTAGCTTCTGCGTTACTAAAATATTTCGCACAATCGGCACAGTACCAATAGGCAATATTGCCTTCCACCGTGCATTCTGCCGCCTTGGCCTCAGTTGCTTGTATGTTTGTATGTTCACATTCTGGTAGCTTTGCAGGCTTCAAAACCGCATTATAACCATCAGGATTGGTCTGGCTGCCATCAGAAATGTACTGGCTCAGCTTAATTAAATCACGAGCATTGACTCTGCCATCCTCGGTTACATCACAAGCATCTTCAACGACTTCGGCGTTATAGCCTTCCGGGTCGGTCTTACAGCCGTCGGAAATGTACTGGCTCAAACGAACCAGATCGCGGGCGTTCACCCGACCGTCACCGGTCACGTCGCCAGGCTGATAAGTGATCACACGCACATGGCCGTCAGTAATGCTGAGAAGCACATCATTATCATTACCGTCGATCACATCGCCCGGCGTATAAGTTACCCAAATTGGCAGAATGTCATTATTCTCTGCTGTTTCAGGGACTTGGAAAGTCAATGTCAGCGCAATACCATCAACAGCTTCACCAACTTCATTGCCAAACCAAACAAAGTTGGTGCCGGATGCGGTGTATCGGCTGGGTGCTGTGTAGGTCATATGTCCAAAAGCGCTACCGGATGCATCCGCAACCAACGTCAGGCTTTCATCCCAAGATACCACAAATGTAGCACCTAAAACACCAGGATTCTCTGTAATTACCAAATTGACATCTACAGTGCCGCCGGGATTTGCCCACGGTTCTTCTATTGTCAGTACTGCCGTACTTTCGGTAGTAGCTGCTGATACTATGGTTCCGGGAAGCATAGAAACTATCAGCACCACTGCCAACAGCAATGAAATAATTCTTTTTTTCATTCCGTTCTCTCCTTTACTACTTTTAATAGTGTAGTACATTAACCGTTAACAACAATG
>CAYRPL010000175.1:0-3704 GCA_964426045.1 uncultured Alistipes sp.
CTGCAAATTGATGCTTAACAAAATATTTGAATAATTTTCAAACAGCTTCTTAGAAAACAGCTTTTTGCCTGGTATGAAAAAAAACTATAACAGCAGTCGCAGAAGACTCTTTCTGCCCGAATATGGGCGCCACATTCACGAGATGGTCGATTCTCTGCTCGAGATCGAGGATCGCAAGGAGCGCAACCGTCAGGCGCGAGCCGTCATTGCCGTAATGGGAAACCTCTTTCCCATGTTGCGCGACACGGCCGACTTCGCCCACAAGCTCTGGGATCACCTCTTTATTATGTCTGATTTTCAGCTCGATGTCGATTCGCCCTACCCGCGACCCACGCGCGAGGAGCTGACCATCACTCCCCGTCAGTTGAGCTACTCGCAGGGCCGCATCGCCTACAAGCACTACGGCAAGTATGTCGAGCGAATGATTCGCGCACTCAGCAACCCCGAGCTGGCTCCGGAGTCGGTATCGCGCACCATCGAGAATCTGGCCGGCTACATGCGCACCAAGAGCTATGAGTATAACCAGGAGCACCCCAACAACGAGGTAATCATAAAAGATATACGCCGCATGTCCAATGGGGAGATTGAAATCGACGAAGAGGCCATCAATAATCTCCGAACCAACTACAGACAGCACCTTTCAGCGCGTCCCCAAAAGGGTCGTCAGCAGCAAAACGGCTTCACCAAGGGGCATCAGCAGCCAAAGAACCGCACCTCGTTTCAGCAGCGGGGGTTTCAGAAGCCGAACAACCGACCCCACAATTTGCCCAAGTAGAAAATAATCGCTATATTTGTTTTTTGTAATAACGATATCCATGAAGAAGATCCTCATTTTGCTGGCAGCCGTCGCTCTTTGCAGCTGCCAAAGCTCAACCATCGAGATCTCGGGCCGCCTGGTCGGCAACGAGAATAAAACCCTCTATTTGGAGCGCTACGCCCCGCTGGGAAGTTCGCTTATCGACTCGGTCGTGCTCGACAAGGCGGGCCACTACAGCCTCAAGCTCGAGGCCACGTCGTCGCTGCCCGAGCTCTACACGTTGCGTTGCAGCAGCGAGCAGGTACCCCTGTTGTTGCAGGCCGGTGACCGTGTGCAGGTCGATGCTTTGGGAAGCATCACACGCAATTATACGGTGGAAGGGAGCGAGGAGTCGGCCCTGCTGCGCGAGTTCTACACGGCCTATACCGAGGGCTTGCAGCAGCTCGATCGCCTGGCCGCAACCCACGCCCACACCACGGGCGAAAAGCAGCAGAGCGTGATTCGCGAATACAGCGAGGAGTTCCGCCGCATCAAGCGTGAGCAGCTGCGCTTCATTGTCGAGCACAAGAGCTCGCTGGCGGCTCTCTATGCCCTCTATCAGCGTCTGCCGGGTGATGGTTTTCTGTTCAATGCCGAAAGCGATGTAATCTACTACCGCACCGTGGCCGAGGCGCTGGCCGAGAGCTACCCCGAGTCGGCCTACCTGAAGGCCTTAGAGGCCGATGTAGACCGCCTCGAGCAGCAGCAGGCGCTGCTGAATCAGGTCTCGGAGGCTACCTTCCCCGACCTCGAGCTCTTCGATATGTACGGCAAGAAGGTGCGCCTCTCGTCGCTCAAGGGGCAGGTGATTCTGCTCGACTTCTGGTCGGCCGAGTTGGGCAACAACAATGCACTGAATGCCGAGCTGAAGGAGATTTACGGCGACTACAAGAGACGTGGATTTGAGGTCTATCAGGTGGCTGTGGACCGCTCGAAGCCTCTGTGGATTAACACCATCCAGGAGCAGGCTATGCCCTGGATTTCGGTAAGTGACCTGCAGGGCGAAAACTCGATTGCCTGCCGCCTCTACCAGATTAAGAAGCTCCCCTCGAACTTCCTGATCGACCGCGAGGGGTTGATCGCAGGTCGTGACCTCTATGGCGATGCCCTGCGCCGCGAGCTCGACAAAATCCTCTAACCCTCGGGGGCTTATGGTATACTTTGCGTCGGACATCCACCTCGGAGCGGGGAATCGGCAGGAGCAGCGTCAAATCGAGCAGCGCTTTTTGGCGTGGCTCGACTTTGTGGCCCCCGATGCCGAGGCCATTGTCCTGCTGGGCGATCTCTTTGACTTCTGGTTCGAGTATAAGCGGGTGGTGCCGCAGGGATTTGTGCGCACCTTAGGCAAGCTCTCCGAGCTGACCGACCGAGGCATCCGCATCCTCTTTTTTACGGGCAACCACGACATGTGGGTAGGTGACTACCTGAGCCGTGAGTGTGGCATCGAACTCTACACCCACCCTCAGATTCTCAACCTGAAAAATAGAACTCTCTTTTTGGCACATGGGGATAATATGCGTGTCAAGGTGGGCACTCTGCTTTGGCTGATGAACCGCTGCTTCCGCTCCCGAACCCTGAGGTGGCTCTTCCAAAGCCTCGTACACCCCGACCTGGCCCTCAAATTTGGTCGTTGGTGGAGCGGAAAATCGCGCAAGTCGCACGCCAAGACACCGCTCGCACCCGCCTTTACGGAGCCGCTGTATGACTATGCCCGCGAACACTACGCCTCACACCCCGAGGTCGATTACTACCTCTTCGGCCACATGCATATCGCCGTAGACCACCTCGACCAAAGCCCCCGCACGCTCCACCTCGGAGCCTGGGAGGGGGAGCCCACCTACGCCGTATTGACCGATGCGGGCGAGCTAAAATTAGAAATTTTCAGACCATGAAACAATATTTAGACCTGCTCCGCAGAATCCGCACCGAGGGTGTTACGAAGGGCGATCGCACCGGTACCGGCACCATGAGCATCTTTGGGCACCAGATGCGCTTCAACCTCGCCGAGGGATTTCCGCTTCTGACCACCAAGAAGGTCTTTCTGAAGGGGATCATCCACGAACTGCTCTGGTTCCTGAAGGGTGACACCAACATCCGCTACCTGGTGGAGAATGGGGTCCACATCTGGGATAACGACGCCTACCGCTACTACACCGAGCGCTGCGCAGCCTGCGGCACCGAGCCCTTAGAGCGTGAGGAGTTCCTGAAGCGTGCGGGTGAGGAGTCGCCCATCGCCGGCTATAGCTATGGCGACCTGAACCACGTCTACGGCTATCAGTGGCGCAGCTGGCCCCGACCCGACGGAGGCTCCATCGACCAGATTCAGCAGGCCCTGCACCTGATTAAGGAGAACCCCAACTCACGTCGCATCTTGGTCTCAGCCTGGAATGTGGCCGAGGTCGAGGATATGGCCCTGCCCCCCTGCCATGTGCTGTTCCAATTCTATGTCGCCGAGGGGCGGCTCTCATGCCAGCTCTACCAGCGTAGTGCCGACACCTTCCTGGGTGTACCCTTCAATATCGCCAGCTACGCCCTGCTGACGATGATGATGGCCCACGAATGTGGCCTCGAGCCGGGCGAGTTTATCCATACGCTCGGCGATACGCACCTCTACCTGAACCACCTGGAGCAGGCCGACCTGCAGCTGACACGCGAACCCCGCCCCCTGCCCCGCCTGAAGCTCAACCCGCAGGTGAAATCCCTGTTCGACTTCCGCTACCAGGATTTCGAATTGGAGGGCTACGACCCCTACCCCGCTATTAAAGGAGAGATGTCATTTTGAGTCTTGCGGTCTTTACCCGCAAAATGAGCGATGAGCAATTTTTCAATTAGTAATTAGCAATTAGTAATTAGCTAAAAACGAGCAGCATAAGCCGCTCGTTTTTAGCTTACTTTCAGTCATTGCGAG
>CAYRPL010000176.1:0-3689 GCA_964426045.1 uncultured Alistipes sp.
GCACCAAGTATCTGGGTGAGGAGTTTGATATCCACGGCGGTGGTATGGATTTGATGTTTCCCCACCACGAGTGCGAGATTGCCCAGGCTACGGCTGCCTTAGGTCACGACTCGGCCCGCTATTGGGTACACAACAACATGATTACCATCAACGGCAAGAAGATGGGCAAGTCGCTCGGCAACTTCATTACCCTGGAGGAGCTCTTCACCGGTAACCACAAATTGCTTGAGCAGGCCTATACGCCGATGACCATCCGCTTCTTTGTCTTACAGGCCCACTACCGCTCGACCCTCGACTTCTCGAATGAGGCCTTGCAGGCTGCCGAGAAGGGCCTGGATCGCCTGATGAAGGGTGTCGAGGCGCTCGGTAAGATTAAGCCCGCAGCCACCTCGACCCTCAATCCGGCCGAGCTCGAGGAGCGCTGCGCCGCCGCCATGGCCGATGACCTGAACTCGCCGATGGTCATCTCGGCCCTCTTCGATTGGGTGCGCCTGATCAACCAGCTGGCCGAGGGTCAGCAGACCATCACTGCCACCGATCTCGAGGCTCTGAAGGCTACCGTACACCGCTACGTCTTCGATATTCTGGGTCTGCGTGACGAGAAGGCTGCCTCGGCTCAGGGTGGCAAGGATTTGGTAACTCCGCTGGTCAATATGCTCCTCGATATGCGTATGGAGGCCAAGGCCAACAAGGATTGGGCAACCTCGGACAAAATCCGTAACTCCCTCACCGAAATCGGTATTAGGGTAAAGGATCGTAAGGATGGCTGCGACTGGGAGATAGAATAATGCATCTGATAGGGCTCTTTTGTCGTTAAAAGTGTGAAACGCCTGCTCACATACGCTTTAGTATGCTGCGCGGCGTTTCCCACTTTTGCCTAAAAATAGCCCCATCATCTGCATTATTCGGTGTGCATCTTGCGAGGTTGTTTTTTGCGCCTTGAAAATCCTCTCGCCATATGCTTTTTAGGGGGGGGAGGTGGTTTTGTCTCGATGCTCTAATAAATCAGTCATTGCGAGGAGGTTATCGCAGATAACAGACGTGGCAATCTTCTCAGATGTGGCTATCTCCTCTGAATATTGCAAGGCCTCCCTTCGAGGTATGGCCAAATTAGAAAGGTTAGGTTAGAAATAGTTAGGTTTATGACAAAGTTCTTTACAAAGCGGTGGGGACAGGCGCCCTCGATTGGGGTGTCGCTCATACCGCTCGTGGTTTTGGCGCTGTTGTTAGTGCTGGTGATTCGGGCCTTTGGCAGCGATTCGATTCTGGGGGGCAGCCAGATTGCCCTGCTCTCGGCCGCCTCGGTCTGTGTGATGCTCTCGGTCGGCCTCTATGGAGTTCGCTGGAGCCGGCTCGAGGATGCCATCGTCGAGCATATCCGCTCCTCGGCCTCGGCCATCATTATTCTGCTCCTTATCGGTTCGATTGCCGGAACCTGGATGGTCAGTGGGGTAGTGCCGACCCTGATTTGCTACGGCTTGGAGGTGTTGCACCCTTCGTGGTTCCTGGCCGCTACGTGTCTGATTTGCGGTGTCGTATCGGTCATGACCGGTAGTTCGTGGACCACCATTGCCACCATCGGTGTTGCCCTGATGGGTATCGGTCGAGCCATGGAGTTCTCGGAAGGGTGGGTCGCCGGAGCCATTATCTCGGGCGCCTACTTTGGTGACAAGCTCTCGTTGCTCTCCGACACGACGGTCTTGGCCTCCTCGACCTGCGAGGTTCCCATCTTCACCCACATCCGCTACATGCTCTACACGACCATCCCCTCGATGTTGATTGCTCTGCTGGTCTTCCTGGGGGTAAGTCTGATGCACGCCTCATCGGGTGCGGGGGATGTGGCGCTCTATGCGGGAGCCCTGCGGCAGACCTTTCAGATTACACCCTGGTTGCTGCTTGTACCCCTCTTTACGGGCCTTCTGATTTGGCGTAAGCTGCCCGCCATTGTCACCCTCTTTGTGGCGACCATGCTGGCAGCTGTGGCCATGGTTCTCTTCCAGCCCGAGCTGCTTTCGACCCTCGCCGGAGAGGCGGCGGGTAGCGGCTTTATGGTGGGCTTCAAAGGGGTATTGACCGCCTGCTTCGGCTCTACGGCCCTTGAGACCGGAGCTGCGGAGGTGAACGACCTGGTGGCCACGCGCGGTATGGGTGGTATGATGAATACCGTGTGGTTGATTCTCTGCGCGATGTGCTTTGGCGGTGTGATGACCGGCAGTGGGATGCTGCAGTCGCTCACGGGCCTCTTTCTGCGCTTTGTGCGCCGTGCTGCGGGCTCGGTGGCGGCCACGGTCTTTGCCGGCATGAGCTTCAACCTCATTACGGCTGACCAATATATCTCAATTATCCTCACGGGCCGCCTCTTCAAAGAGCTCTATCGGGAGCGCGGGCTCGAGGGGCGACTGTTGAGTCGTGCGGTCGAGGACTCGGCCACCGTAACCTCGGTATTGGTCCCCTGGAACTCCTGCGGTATGACCCAGGCCACGGTGCTGGGTGTCGCCACCTTCACCTACCTGCCCTACTGCATCTTCAACTATCTGAGCCCCGTGATGTCGATTTTGGTGGCTATGATAGGCTATAAAATAGTAAAAAATAGCGATGATAAAGTTAGTAATCTTCGACCTGGACGGAACCCTGCTTGAGACGGTGGGTGACTTAGGAGCCTCCTGTAATGCCGTGTTGCGTCGCCATGGGCTTCCCGAGCACGACTACGCCTCCTACCGCCGCTTTGTGGGTAACGGCGTAAGAAAGCTCTGCGAGCGAGCCCTGCCCGAGTCGCTGCGCACCGATGCGCGTATCGACGCCTTCCGTGATGAGTTTGTCGCCTACTACACGGCCCATATCGACTGCCACTCCTACGCCTACGAGGGAATCATGGATTTGCTTGCGCAGCTCACGGCCCGAGGGGTAAAGGTGGCTGTGGTCTCGAATAAATTTCAGCAGGGAACCGAGCTTTTAGTCGAGCGCTTCTTCCCTGATATACCCTTTGTGGCTGTTCTCGGCAATCGTGCCGGTGTCCCCTTGAAGCCCGATCCTACGGCTGATAGAGAGGTGCTTGCCAAAGCGGGAGTTGAGGCTCGCGAAGCCCTTCATGTCGGGGATAGCGGAACCGATATCGCTGCGGCCCGTGCTGCGGGTATCGGAGCTGTCGGTGTCTCGTGGGGCTTCCGTTCCCGAGCCGAGCTTTTGGAGGCCGGAGCCGATATAGTAATTGATCGTGCAGAAGAGCTGCTATCATGGGTATAATAAGTAAGGGAGCTTTTGGGTTCCCTTACTTATTGATATAACTCTGTAGCGCCGCTACATACTCCTCGAAGGCGGCAATGCCCGCTTCGGTGATGCGGCAGGTGGTGCAGGGGCGTTTCCCCTTGAAGGACTTCTCGACCGAGATATAGCCCGCCTGTTGCAGCTTCTCGAGCTGAACGCTCAGGTTTCCCGCTGTGGCACCTGTCTCCTTGCGGATAAAGACAAAGTCGGCCTGTTCGACGCTGATAAGAATCGAGATGACAGCCAACCTCAGCTCGGCGTGCAGCAGTGGATTTAGCTCCTTGAATGCCATACTATCGACTCTTTTTTAGACGCCGGTTGGCAATGTGGCCCGGAATCACCATCAGCACCACAAAGGCTGCGGCAAAGAGCAGTATCTGGTCAAAGCCCTCTACCCACAGCGTGGCGGGTGCCAAAGCCAGCAC
>CAYRPL010000177.1:0-3680 GCA_964426045.1 uncultured Alistipes sp.
AGGAGAAACTCGACCCCTATCTGCAACCGTTGTACGATGCGCTGAACGATATGATTCCGGCCGCCAAGTTGCAGAAGTTTATGGAGGATGGCACGGTGCAGATTGCCCCGCTGGCCTATATGCGTGGTCGCACGCTCGACAACGCCTTCGTGATTTTGGACGAGGCCCAGAACACCACCCTCTCGCAGATTAAGATGTTCTTAACACGCATGGGACGCTCGGCAAAGTTTATCGTTACGGGTGACGTAACACAGATTGACCTGCCACGCCACAGCGACAGCGGCCTTACGCGCGCCATGGAGATTTTAAAGTCCGTGAAGGAGATTGGCTGCGTGGAGTTCGACCAGCGCGACATCGTGCGTCACCCCTTGGTCAAGAAGATTGTGGCAGCGTTTTCCAATGAGCAATGAGTAATTGTAAATTCAAAATTCAAGATTGTTTTTTGACTGCACTAATACCTTTTTGAGAAAAGAGACAACACAAAACCGATGAACAAACGCCTCCTGAAAATATTTCTACTTTTGCTGCCGGTGTCCCTGATGTGGAGTTGCGGCAGTGAGAGTGACGAGCCCACGACAAGGCCCTCGGAGCAACCTGCACCCAATCCGGAGCAGATAGTACTCAAGGTTGAGGATGTAGTGGGCTGCTGGGAGGTTGTACAAGCCAAATTTGAGGCCGAGGGGGCGTGGGCTGCATGGCCCTATGAAACGACCAGCGCCACCTTCTATTCGGATGGCAGCTATGTAGGCGAGGGCTACTTCGGACACGGAGAGGGGCGCTACCTGGTAGCGGGCAACGCCATCACCACAACGGTTGACGGTGCCCCCTACATTACCTATAAGGTGCTTTCGCTCGGGGATGATTCGGCCGAGATGGAGGCCCAACTGCACAGCTACGGCACAACAATTTGGATGCTCTGTGAACGCAGCGAGTTCTTGGACAAAGAGCCCGAGAACAGCACAACCGAAGAGAACGTAATCAACAGCGAGTCGGGAGCCAAAGCGGTTTTGAGCAAATGCTACTACTCGCTTTGCACTCTGCTGACTCAGAAATGCACCCTCGAAGAGACTCTTCTGGCAGGTGATTTCAGCGCACTGAGCCCGCAATCGGCATCGATCGAAAACCTGTGGGAGTGCGCCTACCGACTGTTGAGGGAGACAAACGAAGCCCTGGCCGCTCTTGAAAGCGCCTCGCTGGATGCCTCCTTTACGGACTCCTGCTGTGACCAACTGCAGGCGCTGCGCGGTTTTACGGCCTATCTGCTGGCGTCGCTCTGGGGCAATGTTCCCTACTACGAGGGACGGGTGGAGGTTAACGAATCGTTAAAGCCATTAAAACAGCGTGAAATTTTAGAGGCCGCTTGGGATGGTTTGGAGGGTATCGGAGAGCTCCTCTTTAGTCCGCTTGAGGCGACACTTAATGAGGCAGCAGTCCGGTTGATTCAGGCCGAAATAGCCCTGACAAGCAACGAGCACAAACGGGCCTTGGATATTTTGTCTGCAATTGACACAACCCCCTTTGCCGGGGAGTACATCTTCGCCTGCTACTCGGAGGGTACGGTTTTGCAGGTCTGCTACACCAAAGCACACATTGAGTTGTTGCGACAAGAGGCCAACAAAGAGATTGCAGAACTTGCGTCGGCGTGGAGCGAGCAGCTTTATGGCCGTTGGCAGATGTTACACCGAATTGGAATGGCCGTTGAGATTACCGGATGTGAGGAGCACCATTGCTTGTTGCCAATTCCCGATTCGGAGTTGATGATGAATCCGGCACTAACACAAAACGACGGATATTAGACCCCTCGAAGGGCGAGCAGGAGATTGCAACGTCGCCTTCGGCACCTTGGAATGACTGTAAAAATTGCTAATTTTTTAAGAACACTTAAAACTATAAGACTATGAACAGAGATTTTAGCGGATTGAAGCCCGCATTGGTTTGGAAACATTTTGTGGCGATGTGCGCCATTCCCCACCCCTCGCACCATGAGGAGAAGATTCGCGCCTATGTAAAGGGCGAGTTGGAGCGTATGGGTTATGCCTGCACCGAGGATGAGGCGCACAACCTCTACGCCCGCAAGGAGGCTACCCCGGGTATGGAGAACCGCAAGGGTATCGTTATTCAGGCCCACCTCGACATGGTGCCCCAGAAGAACAACGACAAGGTTTTCGACTTCGAGAAGGATCCCATCGACTGCTACATTGATGGCGAGTGGGTAACGGCTGACGGTACGACCTTAGGTGCCGACAACGGTATTGGTGCGGCCGCCATTCTGGCCGTCATGGAGGATAACACGCTGGTTCACGGCCCCGTGGAGGCCCTCTTCACCGCCACCGAGGAGACCGGTATGGATGGTGCCTTTGGTTTGAAGGGCGGTCTGCTGCAGGGCGACATCCTGCTGAACCTCGACTCGGAGACCGAGGGTGAGTTGTATGTGGGTTGCGCCGGCGGTATGGATGCCAACATCTGCTTCGACTACACCGAGGAGGCTCCCGCAGCCGGCTTGAAGGCCGTGGAACTCACCGTAAAGGGTCTGAAGGGTGGTCACTCGGGTATTCAGATTGTGGCCCAGCGTGCCAACGCCAACAAGACCCTGTTCCGTCTGCTCTACAAGACCGAGATTCCGGTACAGGTAGCCTCGGTAGATGGTGGTGGTCTTCGCAACGCCATCCCACGCGAGGCCGTAGCTACGGTACTCGTTCCGGCCGACAAGGCTGCCGCCTTTATGGAGGAGGTGAAGGCTTTCGAGCAGTTGATTACAAAGGAGTACGCCGGCATTGAGGACGACGTGCAGATCTTCGCCACGGAGGTTGCCCTGCCCGAGAAGTGTATCCCCGCAGCCCTCTCCGAGAAGCTGATTCGTGCCATTGTGGCCTGCCCCGATGGTGCGCAGAAGATGTCGCTGGCCATGGCCGGCCTGGTGCAGACCTCGACCAACATGGCCCGTGTGGTATCGGATGGCAAGCAGGTCAAGATTCAGTGCCTGCTGCGCAGCTCGGTACGCTCCGAGAAGGAGGCCCTGGGCGACCAGATCAAGGCTGTATTCGATATGGCGGGCGCCACGACCGAACTCTCAGGTTCGTATGATGGTTGGAACCCCAACATGCAGTCGCCCATCCTGAAGGCGATGCGCGAGTCGTACCAGGCCCTCTATGGCAAGGAGCCCGCAGTGACGGCCATCCACGCCGGTTTGGAGTGCGGTATCATCGGCTCGAACTACCCCAACCTCGATATGATTTCGTTCGGCCCGACCATCTGCTACCCCCACTCGCCCGACGAGAAGGTTGAGATTGCCTCGGTTGAGAAGTTCTTCGACTTCCTGACCCACACGCTGAAGAACGCTCCTCTGAAGTAGTTTGAACGGCAATGGCTGGAGAGCACAAATGGTTTGTTATCGTCAATCCCGTGGCCGGCAACGGCCGCGGGTTAGACGACTTTCCCGAGATCTCGAAACTGCTGCGTGAGGAGGGTATCCGCTACGAGCCCGTATTCACGGAGCATAAGTACCACGCCACCGAACTGACGGTCTCGGCCGTCAAGCAGGGCTACCGCCATATTATTGTGGTGGGAGGCGACGGTACGTTGCACGAGGTGGTCAATGGCCTTTTTATTCAGCAGGAGATTGACCCCAAGGAGGTCTTGCTGGCGGTAATTGCCGTCGGCACGGGAAACGATTGGGTGCG
>CAYRPL010000178.1:0-3676 GCA_964426045.1 uncultured Alistipes sp.
TGTACAACGCTTGGCCTATCTGGCAGGCTTGGGCCGTATTCCTCACCGTATGCCTGATCTCGATGGGTGTGATGCTCGGTATGGTGAAGTGGCTGGAGCGTGTAACGGGCGAGACGAAGGCCTAATAAGAGGATTCGCAGAGGAGATTGCCACGTCGCTACGCTCCTCGCAATGACTGAAAAAAACTGAAACAGTGTAGCCTTGTACTACACTGTTTCAGTTTTTTATTGGTTATAAAGTCGACCTCTTAACTTATAGAGCAACAATATGACGAAAAAGGAGAAAACTTATTTTGTGTTTCGAGTTTTCTTTCCTATCTTTGTGGCCGGTAAAATCTCATATTTGAGGGAAAACCAAGAAAAAAGGAGACCCAAACAGAATGGCACAGAAAGAGCATATAGTGGAGGCGGCATCGAAAATGTTTGCCGGCTACGGCATCAAAGCGGTGAGAATGGACGACATAGCCCACGAGCTGGGAGTCTCGAAGCGCACCCTCTACGAACTCTTTGGCGACAAAGAGGAGTTGCTGTATGAGGCATTGATACACCTCTTCTCCGAGAAGCGAAAAGAGCACATGCTGATAGCAAGCAAGGCCGAAAATCTGCTGGAAGCTATGTTTTTGGTTCTGAACAAGATGATGGAGGAGGCTCCGGTTCACAACCGCCTGACGAGTAACCTGAAAAAATTCTACCCCAAGGTTTTTGAGCGTATAAAGAGTGTCGGCATCGAGGAGAATAACCGCTCGCTGCTAAAACACATCGAAGAGGGCATTAGCGAGGGCTACTTTGTGGATTGGATGGACAGCGAACTCACCATCGCCATATTCTGTGGTGTCGCCCGCAGTCTGAAAGGGGGAAACGAGCAACTCAACATTGAGGCTCAGGTCAGCGAGCGCGAGGCATTTATTCAGGTCATCACCACCCTCTTCCGCGGCATTGCCACCGAAAAGGGACGCAAATTGATGGACAGCTATGCCGAGCGTTACAGAAAGATGTTGTAAGATAGAGAAAAAAAACAATAAATAATTTCTATTAGGTATGAAAAGATGGATGATTAGTTTGGGGGTTCTTCTCGCCTCGACCCTTGGGGTTGGGGCACAGACGATGAACCTCACCCTCGACCAGGCGGTCGAGATTGCGTTGAGCGACAACCCGACGGTAAAGATTGCCGACCTGGAGATTGAGCGCTACGACTATGTGAAACAACAAGCCTGGGGCAACCTGCTGCCGCAGATCTCAGCCTCGGGCCAGTATTCGCGCTCGGTGGTAAAGAGCGAGATGCGAGGCGGCATCTCGTTTGGTGCCGACAACACCTTTGCCTTTACGGGCGATGTGTCGCTGCCGCTCTTTGCCCCGCAGATCTACCGCACCCTGAAGCTCAACAAGGCCCAGCTGGCCGCGGCTGTCGAGTCGGCACGTGCAACACGCATCGACTTGGTGGCAGCTGTCAAGGTGGCCTTCTACAACATCCTGCTGGCCGAGCAGTCGCTCGAGGTACTGAAGGAGTCGGAGCGCACCGTACAGCAGACGGTCGATGAGACACAGCTGAAGTACGACAACGGTCTGGCCTCGGAGTACGACCTGCTGACGGCCCAGGTGCAGCTCTCGAACCTCAAACCCACGATTTTGCAGACCGAGCAGGCCATCGGCGTAGCGAAGCTCTCGCTGAAGATGTACCTCTCGCTGCCCGAGCAGGTGGAGGTAAATGTCGTAGGCGAGCTGAACCAGATGCGCGACATGGTATTTGCCGGAACCGACTTAACGACCGACATTTCGGAGAACAGCTCGCTCAAGCAGCTCGACCTGCAGACCGAGGCCCTGAAGCGCCAGCTCAAGGTGGCCAACGCCTCACGCCTGCCGACCTTGGCAGCCTTTGGTCAGGTTTCGTTCACGGGTAACGATATGGACGCCCTCTCGTTCTTTGGCAACGCCGAGCCCCCGAAGCACAAATTCTTCTGGACTCACCCCATCTCGGTAGGTGTTGCTCTCTCGGTGCCCATCTTCTCGGGACTCACGAAGTCGGCCCAATCACGTTCGATTAAGAACCAGATTATGCAGCTCGAGAGCCAGCGTGAGTACGCCGCCCAGCAGATTGATGTGCAGGTACGCAACGCCATTTCTTCGGTACTGACGGCTCGCGAGAAGATGTTCTCGCAGGAGACCACCATGAAGCAGGCCGAGAAGGCTTTCAACATCTCCGAGACGCGCTACAACGCCGGTGCCGGTACGATGTTGGAGCTCAACATGGCCCGCCTGAACCTCACGCAGTCGCGTCTGAACTTCTCGCAGGCCATCTTCGACTACCTCTCGTCGAAGGCCGAATACGACAAGATTATCGGCGTAGAGCGATAATCACCCAAAGCTGAAATGAAGAATAATAAAGAATAAAACGCAATATGAAAAAGACCCTTATTTGGATGGCTGCAGCGCTGATGATGACCGCCTGCGGCGCAAAGAAAGAGCAGGCTCAGGAGGCTCAGGAGGCCACCGTGCTCACCAAGACGATGACTGCCGAGCAGCAGACCATTTCGCTTACCGAGGAGTACACCTCGGAGGTAAATGCCTACAAGGAGAATGACATCACGCCCGCCGCTTCGGGTGTACACATCGACCGTATCTTGGTGGATGTGGGCGACAAGGTGCGCCAGGGCCAGCTCCTGATTACGCTCAACCCCACGCAGTACAACCAGGCGCGTGTAAACCTGAAGCTGCTGGAGGACAACGTAAACCGTCTGAAGCCCGTCTACGAGGCCGGTGGTATCTCGTCGCAGGAGTTCGACCAGGTGAAGGCCCAGTACGACGTACAGCTTGAGGTGGTGGAGAACCTGAAGAAGAATATCGAGGTGCTCTCGCCCATCTCGGGTGTGGTAACGGCCCGCAACAACGAGGCCGGTGACCTCTTCATGAACCAGCCCGTGCTGCACATCATGCAGATCAACCCCCTGAAGGTCGTAGCCAACATCCCCGAGCAGTTCTTCTCGAACGTAAAGCGCGGCATGGAGGTTCGTCTGAAGCTCGACGCCTACCCCGACGAGGAGTTCAAGGGCTCGGTAGAGCTGATTCACCCCTCGATTAACACCACGACCCGCACCTTTGCCGTCGAGGTTCGCGTGCCGAACGGCAACGAGCGTCTGCGCCCGGGTATGTTCTCGCGCACCTACTTTGACATGGGTCAGCGCGAGGCCGTGATGGTGCCGGATGTAGCCGTACTGAAGCAGGTAGGTTCGTCGGAGCGTTACCTCTATGTCGTTAAGGAGGGTCGTGCCGAGCGTCGCCGTGTAGAGGTAGGCCGCCAGGTAGGCCAAAAAGTCGAGATTCTCTCGGGCGTCGAGGCCGGTGAAGAGGTGGCCGTTACGGCCCTCTCGCGCCTGGAGAACGGCGTAAAGGTAGAGATTGTTGCAGAGTAACCACCCATTAACCCCTATCGACAATGAATATTTACGAAAGTGCGGTTAGAAAACCGATTTCGACCATTCTGATCTTCGTGGGAGTCATCGTCTTCGGACTATTCTCCCTGAAGAACCTGTCGGTCGACCAATTCCCCGATATCGAGATCCCGATGATCTCGGTAATTACCACCTACCCGGGTGCCAATGCAGCCGATATCGAGACCAACATCACCCGTATATTGGAGGATAACCTCAACACGGTGGAGGATCTGAAGGATATGACCTCCA
>CAYRPL010000179.1:0-3639 GCA_964426045.1 uncultured Alistipes sp.
GGGTGACTATGCCGCAGGACTCAATGACGAGCAGGTGCGCACGGCCTCGAAAATTTGTGAGAAGGGTCTGCGTTATGACCTTACGGTACCCTTTGCCCGCTATGTGGTGCAGCATCAGAACGAGATTTCGTTCCCCTTCAAGCGCTTCCAGATACAGCCCGTATGGCGTGCCGACCGCCCGCAGAAGGGTCGCTACCGCGAGTTTTACCAGTGTGATGTCGATGTTATCGGCTCGAAGTCGCTTCTCAATGAGGTGGAGCTGGTCGAGATTGTCGAGCGTGTATTCCGCAAGCTGGGTATCTCGGTTACGCTGAAGATGAACAACCGCAAGATTCTGTTCGGTATTGCCGAGACCATCGGTCACGCCGACAAGATGGTCGATATTACGGTCGCCATCGACAAGTTGGAGAAGATCGGCCTGGAGGCTGTGAAGGCAGAGCTTGCGGAGCGTGGCATTGACGCTGCGGCCATCGAGAAGCTGCAACCCATCTTGGAGCTAGCGGGCACCAATGCCGAGAAGTTGGAGCAGTTGGCAGCCGTAATTGCCGCCTCGGAGACGGGTATGAAGGGTATTGAGGAGATGCGCACCATCTTTGGTTATGTCGAGAAGCTGGGCATCGACCTGAAGGTGGAGCTCGACCTCTCGCTGGCACGCGGACTGAACTACTACACGGGAGCCATCTTCGAGGTGAAGGCCGACGACTATCAGATCGGTTCGATCTGCGGTGGTGGCCGCTACGACGACCTGACGGGCATCTTCGGACTTCCGAATACCTCGGGTGTCGGTATCTCGTTTGGTGCCGACCGCATCTATGATGTGATGACGGGCCTCGAGCTCTTCCCCGAGTCGGTGAGCTGCACAACGCAGGTGCTGATGCTCAACTTCGGAGGTGACGAGGAGCTGGCCAGCCTGGAGCTGCTGAAGTCGTTGCGCAATGCGGGCATTGCTTCGGAGATCTATCCCGAGGCTGCCAAGATGAAGAAGCAGATGGAGTATGCCAACCGCCGCCAGATTCCGCAGGTGGTCATCGTAGGCTCCGAGGAGCTTGCTGCACGCACGGCTACCGTAAAGGATATGCGCACGGGTGAGCAGACCAAGGTCGCCTTTAATGATTTTGAGCAATTCTTTAATTAAATATCGCAACCCGTTATGCGAAAGCTGCTTGCGCTACTCTTCTTTTTGATTTCTCTGCCCCTTGGGATTTGTGCCCAGGAGCAGGAGGAGTCGGTGCGGCAGTTGCAGAAACTGACACGCTTTTATCGCTACCTGGATGGCCTGTATGTCGAGCCGCTCGAAATGGAGCCGCTGGTCGAGGAGGCCATTCGGGCGATGCTTGCGGAGCTGGACCCCCATTCGGCTTATCTGGATGCCCGGGCGATGGAGGCCGAGAAGGCCTCGATGGATGGCGAGTTCAGCGGTATCGGTATCGAGTTTCGCGTTATTGAAGATACAATTCGGGTGCAGAATCTCCTCTCGGGAGCCGGGGCCGAGCGTGTCGGTATGCGAGCCGGAGATCGAATCCTGATGATTGACACCCTCTCGGCCGTTGGATTGAAGCAGCACGAGGTACCTGCACTGCTGCGAGGGAAACAGGGCTCAAAGGTGACCTTGCGGGCCCTGCGCCCCGCAACGGGTGAGGAGCTGCACTTTGAGATTGTGCGTGACAAAGTACCCCTGCACACGCTCGCTGCGGCCTATCGCCTCGATGACAAGACGGGCTATCTGAAAATCGGCCGTTTTGGTCGTACCACGAGTGACGAACTGCGGGCAGCCCTGCGTGAGTTGGGCAAGGTCGAGAACCTGATTTTGGACCTCCAGGGCAATGGTGGCGGACTGCTGCAACAGGCGGTGCTTGTGGCCGAGGAGTTTCTGCACGAAGGGGCGCTGATTGTCTCGACCGAAGGTCGGGCCGTTCCCGAGCGAAAGACCACAGCCTCGCGCAAAGGCTCTTTCCGCAAGGGGCGCATGGTGGTTTTGGTCGATGAGAACTCCGCTTCGGCCAGCGAGATTGTTGCGGGGGCTCTGCAAGATTGGGATCGAGCCTTAGTGGTGGGGCGCCCCACCTTCGGCAAGGGATTGGTACAGCGCCAGGTGAGCTTAGGTGATGGCTCGGCCGTGCGAGTGACCATTGCCCGCTATCATACCCCCTCGGGGCGTGTGATTCAGCGGCCCTATGAGCGGGGTGAGCGTGAGGCCTACTACGCAGCCCACCGTGAACGCCGTGCTGCGGGGATAACAGACTCCCTTACGGATTCTCTGCCCGCCTACCGCACCCTGCGCTTGAGCCGCACGGTCTATGGCGGAGGTGGTATCCGACCCGATGTGATGGTCGAGGTCGATACCTCGGGCTACAGCCCCTACTACGGTGAGCTGGTGCGCCGCAACCTGATTTATGACTTCGTGACGGCTCGGGTGGATCGAGAGCGTGAGCAGTTGCTGGCTCGCTACCCCGCTTACGAGCACCTGAAGAGGGACTATGCCGAGGCCGAGTCGCTGCGTGAGGAGCTTCGCACCTATGCCGAGGAGCGGGGGGGGGTCTATAAGGCTGACCAGACCGCTCATTCCCAGGCCTGGATTGACCTGCAGCTGAAACTCTATCTGGCCGTGGGCCTCTATGGCTCGGAGGTGCGCACACGGGCGCTGAACGATGCCGGGGTTAATACGGCCCTGAATCGTGCCATTGAGTTACTGAAAGCCAAAGAGTTGCCGGCCGAACTCTCGTTTATTAACGAAAAATAGTGTGCTATGGCTCGGGAGTATGGATTGATTGGCCGTTCGCTTGCGCACTCCTTCTCGCAGGCCTATTTTACCCAAAAGTTTGCCCGCGAGGGGATAGATGCGACCTACTCCCTCTTTGAACTTCCCGAAGTCGAGGCCCTGCCCGCCTTCCTGGAGGCGCATCCCAACCTGCAGGGGTTCAATGTCACGATTCCTTATAAGCAGACGATTATCCCCTATCTCGACCGCCTGGATGATTCCGCCCAATGGGTCGGGGCGGTGAACTGCGTGAAGCGTGAGTGTGGTTGGGTGGGATACAATACCGATTACTTGGGCTTTGGAGATTCGCTGCAAGAGTTTTTGGGGGGCGTGATGCCCGACCACGCTCTGGTGCTGGGTACGGGAGGGGCTTCACTGGCCGTGCAACTTGTACTGCGGGATATGAAAATTCCCTTCTCGCTCCTCTCACGCGACCCGCAGAAGGGTGACTATACCTACGAAAATCTGCCGGCGCGGCTCGTTCGGGACTCTAAGCTCATTATCAATGCAACCCCCCTGGGGACCTACCCCAACGTTGATGAGCTGCCCCAACTCCCCTACTACCTGACCCCCGACCACTACTTGTTCGATCTGGTCTATAACCCGCCACAGACCGCCTTCCTAAAGATGGGCTCTGAAATGGGTGCCCGAACCATGAATGGCGAGCGAATGCTCCGCCTGCAAGCCGAAGAGGCCTGGAAGATTTGGAATGTAATTAGGAATTAGGAATTAGGAATTAGGAATTAGGAATTAGGAATTAGGGACTTCACTTATGAATAAATAAAAAATGGCGGTCATCCGCCATTTTTTATTTCTCATTTCTCATTTATTACTGTCCGATAAAACTTTGTGTTGATGTTGTAAGATGTGCTCGGCAGGTG
>CAYRPL010000180.1:0-3521 GCA_964426045.1 uncultured Alistipes sp.
TGCCGGTGCTGATTGTGGCGGCGTATGATGAGGCGGGAGTGCCCAATGCGATGAACGCTGCGTGGGGCGGGATGTTTACCGACGAACATATCGGCATCTGCCTCTCGGAGGGGCACAAGACCACCAAAAACATCCTCGCCATGGGGGCCTTTACGGTAAGCATGGCGACTGCCGAGCAGCTCACGGCGTGCGACTATGTGGGCATTGTTTCGGGCAACAAAGAGCCCGACAAGTTCGCCAAGGCGGGCTTCACGGCCGAGCGCTCGGAGATGGTGAATGCTCCGCTTATCAAGGAGTTGCCTATGGCGTTGGAGTGCGAGCTCATATCATACGACAAGGAGAGCAACCACCTGGTGGGCCGCATCGTGGGTGTGAGTGCCGACGAGCGGATTCTGACCGACGGCAAGATCGACTACCGCAAGTTGCGCCCCCTCACCTACGACCCCATCAACCACCACTACATCGAGCTGGGTGCCGTGGCCGGCAATGCCTTTTCGGATGGCAAGAAGTTGAAATAAAAGAGTGTAAGAGGATGAAAGTTCTATTGATAAATGGCAGCCCTCGCCGCGAGGGCAACACCGCCACCGCCCTGAAAGAGGTGGCCAAGCAGCTCGCCCACGAGGGCATCGAAAGCGAAATGGTATGGATTGGAAGCAGCCCGATTCGCGGGTGCATCGCCTGCAATCAGTGCCACACAAAGGGGCTCGGAAGATGCATCTTCGATGACGACGTATGCAACCGTATCTCCGAGAAGTTTGCCGAGGCCGATGCGCTTATTGTCGGTTCACCGGTCTATTACGGACAACCCAACGGAGCCCTGCTCTCGGTCATCCAGCGCGCCTTCTACTCCAACGGAGCAAATATTGCCGGCAAGCCCGCAGCCGCCATTGCCGTATGCCGTCGAGGAGGTGCCACGGCGGCGTTTGAGGCGCTCAATATGCCCTTCCAGATGATGAATATGCCGGTTGTGACCTCACAGTATTGGAATATCACCTATGGCCGTGCGGAGGGCGAGGCGGCAGACGATACAGAGGGCATGCAGACCATGCGCACGCTGGCCCGCAACTTAGCATGGCTGCTCCGATGCACCGACGGCACTCCTGCCCCCGGCCGACCCGCCGACGAGGAGTGGGCCGCCATGCACTTTATCCGATAAGCTTGCAATTCAGAATTCAAAATTCAGAATTCAAAATTCAAGATTGAACCAGGGATTGTCAGGAATGGGCCGGAATCGTTAACACTTTTTTAATTTTAGAGGAGCAGATTTTGTGCTTCGTGCAGTCGCCTCAGCAGGAGCATACTTTAGGTATGTGACTGTCGAGGCGGCAAGGGAAGTGCAAAATATGCCCTATAAAATTAAAAAAGATAGCGTTCGGTTTTCACCTTGTGTACTAAAGTAAATATCTCCTGCCAGGCATCCTCCCCAAAGGTGGTACCGACAACCTCAATAACCTTTCCTGCGCTGATGGCACCAATGGTGCCGCACTGGCGGAGGCTGAGACCCTCGCAGTAGGCGGCTAAGAATCCGGCGGCGTAGAAGTCACCGGCACCCGTGGTATCGACACGCTTGGCGGCAGCCATAATGCCGACGTGAACCACCTCCTCACGACGCTTGATTAAGGCGCCCTTCATACCGATTTTGACGATGGTCAGTTCGCACATCTCGGAGATGGCATTGAGGGCGTTGAGGGGCTCGGGCTCACCGGTGAAGGTGCGGGCCTCATCCTCGTTGGCAAAGAGGATATCGACATAGTCACGCACCAGACCGCGCAAGAACTCGAGGTTCTCCTCTACGACGTTGAAGCTCGCCAGGTCGATGGCGACCTTCAGACCGCACTGCTTGGCCGTCTTAACAGCCGAGCGAATCAGTTCATGGTCCTGCACCAGGTAGCCCTCGACATAGAGGCAGTCGTAGCCGTCGAAGATGGTTGGCAGAATTTCGTGGGCCTTCATCTCGAGGGCGGCACCCAGGTAGGTGACCATCGTGCGCTCGCCGTCGGGCGAGATGAGCGACACACACTTTCCGGACTTCTTCTCGCCACGCAGGATGATGGGCTCGACGCCTAAGTTCTCGAGGGCCTGCTGGAAGAAGTCGCCCGTGGTATCACGGCCCACCTTGCCGATGAATCCCACCTTGGCACCTAAGCGAGCCATGGCACGAATCGTATTTCCGGCCGAGCCGCCCAGCGAGAGCGAGTAGGGAAGGCCGGCAACCGACTTCGAGATTTCGGTCTGCAGGGCAGTATCCACGAGGCTCATCGAGCCTTTTTTGAGTTGGAAGCGGCCCAACACCGAGTCGCTCTTCAGGTTTACCAGCATATCGGTCAATGCATTGCCGATACCAATCACTTTCTTCATATCTCTATTTTGGTTTCGTTCTACTTTGGGTTAGAAGAGATTATCTCCTAAATCGAGAGGATTTTTACCAGATCCATCGACTTGCGGTTTACGGTCTTGTCGTGGTTGATGGCCTTGCTGATGGGGACATAGACCAACTCGCCGTTTTTGATGCCGATCATCACGTTGCGCTGACCCTCCATCAGGGCTTCAACGGCAGCGGCTCCCATACGCGAGGCGAGGTTGCGATCCACGGCCGTGGGCGAGCCTCCACGCTGGATATGGCCCAAAATCGTCACCCTGGCATCGTACTCGGGGAACTCCTTCTTCACACGCTCGGCCAGCCCCATGGCTCCACCCGTCTTGGGGCTCTCGGCCACCAGCACAATCGCCGAATTTTTGCTCTTGCGGAAGCCCGTGCTGATAAGTTCGGCCAGCTGGTCTACCTCGGTATCAATCTCGGGGATGATGGCCGCCTCGGCTCCCGACGCGATGGCCGAATTGAGGGCCAAAAAGCCGGCATTACGACCCATCACCTCGACAAAGAAGAGGCGTTCGTGGCTCGAAGCCGTATCGCGCAGTTTATCGACCGCCTCCATGATGGTATTGAGGGCCGTATCGTAGCCGATGGTCGAGTCGGTACCGCCCAAATCGTTATCAATCGTACCCGGCAGGCCGACGATGGGGACATCGAACTCGCGGGCAAAGGTCAGGGCTCCGGTCAGCGAACCGTCACCTCCGATTACCACTAAGGCATCGATACCTGCAGCCTTCATATTCTCATAGGCCTGACGGCGACCGTCGGGCGTGGTGAACTCCTTGCAGCGGGCCGTCTTGAGGATTGTACCGCCCAGCTGGATGATGTTCGATACGCTGTTGGACTTGAACTCGACGATTTCACCCGTCACCAGACCACGATAGCCGCGCATGATACCACGCACCTCAAAACCGTTATAGATGGCCGTGCGGGTCACCGCACGAATGGCCGCATTCATTCCCGGGGCATCACCGCCCGAGGTAAGGATTCCGATACACTTAATTGCCATAGTTGTTTACGTTATTGCCTTAAGAGGTCCAAAGATAGCTATTTTTTAGCGATTTGCACAAAAACAGAGCCGACTTTTCGCACCGGTAGATTCAACGACCAAGTGCAAAATTAAGAAAAATAGTTGAAAAAGATTTTA
>CAYRPL010000181.1:0-3502 GCA_964426045.1 uncultured Alistipes sp.
CATCGGAACGCCGGCTGCCTGGGCGTGGTTGATGGCCTCCGTGGTCTGGGGCATCACGCTGTCGTCGGCGGCTACGATGATGATGGCCACGTCGGTAATCTTGGCACCACGGGCACGCATGGCGGTAAAGGCCTCGTGACCCGGCGTATCGAGGAAGGTAATCTTCTGACCGTTGAGCTCCACACTGTAGGCACCGATGTGCTGCGTGATACCTCCGGCCTCACCCTCGATAACATTCGTCTTACGGATGTTATCCAGCAGCGAGGTCTTACCGTGGTCGACGTGACCCATTACCGTAACAATCGGCGGACGGGCTACGAGCTCCTCCTCCGAGTCCTCCTCGTCGGAGATGGCCTCCTGAATCTCAACCGATACGAACTCGACCTTGAAGCCGAACTCCTCGGCTACAACCACCAGAGCCTCGGCATCCAGACGCTGGTTGATCGACACCATCAGTCCGAGGTTCATACAGGCCGTAATCACCTCCGTAACCGATACGTCCATCATCGTCGCCAGCTCACTCACGGTCACGAACTCCGTCACCTTGAGTACCGAGCGCTCCATCTCGTTGCGCTCCATCTCCTCGTTCATACGCTCGGCCACCAACTCGCGCTTCTCCTTGCGGTACTTCGCACCCTTGGACTTGGTGCCCTTGGCCGTCAGGCGGGCCAGCGTATCCTTCACCTGCTTCGAAACCTCCTCGTCGCTCACCTCGGGGCGAACAACAGGCTTCGGCTGGTTCTTCTTCTTGTTCTTGCGACCCTCTCCGGGCTTCGGCTGGTTCGAGGGAGCACCTCCCTTCGGCTGCTGGCCGCCCTTGCCGCCACCTTGGCCGCCCTGACCCTTCTGCTGCTGGGCCTTGTTTACATCCACCTTCTCCTTCTGCAGACGCTTGCGCTTGTGCTTGCCGCCCGGAATCATACCCGTCACGTCCATCGTGCCGAGCACCTTCGGACCCACTAAGGTCGTGGTCTCGGGGCGGAAGGTCGTATCCTTACGCTCCGCAGGCTTCTCCTCGGCCTTGGGCTGCGGTGCTGCTGCGGGTTTCGGCTCCGGCTTGATTTCGGGCTTGGGCTGAGGCTTGGGCTCTGCCTTAGGCTGGGGTTTCGGCTCCGGCTTGGGCTGGGGCTTCGGCTCCTGATGCTTGGGTTTGGGCGAGAGGTCGATCTTGCCTAAAATCTTGGGTTGCTGCAGCTGGTCGCGGTTGTCAATCGTGTGGCTCTTGATAACCACCTCCTGCTCCTCCTTCTTGGGGGCGGGGGCTGCCTCGTCGATGGATACCGTACCCTGCTTTTGCGAAATGCGCTCGCGAATCGAATCGCGGGCACCGGCGCTGGCTCGGTTGCCGCCAAACTCCTTCTCCAAAACGGCATAGACTGCGGGTTCGACCATGGCATTGGGCGAACCGTCGCTCTTAATGCCCTTCTTCTGGAGGAAGTCGGTCAAGGTGTTCAGACCCACCTTGAACTCCTTGGCAACCTGAATGAGCCTCAGTTTTCTTTCGTTACTCATATATTGTTCTCTTTTTTTCGCTTCTTGGTTTACACTACTCGAACTCGGCCTTCAGAATCTCGACCACCTGCTGAGCTTGCTCCAGCTCCAGGTCACCACGGCGGGCCACCTCCTCGATCGGGAGGTCGAGCACACTCTTCGCCGTATCGCAGCCGGCAGCCTTCAGGGCGTCGATGATCCACTTCTCGATCTCGTCGGAGAACTCGGTCAGAGCCACATCCTCCTCCTCAACTTCACGGTATACATCGATGTCGTAGCCCGTCAGGAGCTTCGAGAGGCGGATGTTCAGACCGCCCTTACCGATAGCCAGCGACACCTGGTCGGGCTTCAGGTAGACGGTTGCCGTCTTGGTCTCCTCGTCGATGGTCATGCTCGAGATCTTGGCGGGGTTCAGCGAGCGCTGAATCATCAGCTGGGTGTTGGTCGTGTAGTTTACCACGTCGATATTCTCGTTGCGCAGCTCCTTGACAATCGTGTAGATACGCGAACCCTTCATGCCTACGCAGGCGCCTACGGGGTCGATACGCTCGTCGTAGCTCTCGACAGCCACCTTGGCACGCTCACCAGGGATGCGGGCAATCTTCTTGATGGTAATCAGACCGTCGTAGATCTCGGGAACCTCCTGCTCGAACAGACGCTCCAAGAACTGGTTGGCCGTGCGCGAGAGGATGATGCGGGGCTGGTTGTTGTTCATCTCCACAGCCTTGACAATCGCCTTGATCGAGTCACCCTTGCGGTAGAAGTCGTTGGGAATCTGCTCGGCCTTCGGGAGGATGAGCTCGTTCTCGTCGTCGTCCAAAATCAGCACCTCGCGCTTCCATACCTGGTAGACCTCGCCGGTGATAATCTCACCCACCTTCTGCGAGTACTTCTCGTAGAGGTTGGCCTTCTCCAGATCCAAGATGCGCGATGCGAGGTTCTGACGCAGCGACAACACGGCACGACGACCAAACGAGGCCATCTTGATCTCGTCGGAGTACTCGTCACCCACCTCGTAGGTGGCATCAATCTTCTTCACCTCCGAAACGGCAATCTCGGCATTCTTGTCCACCACGGCGCCATCCTCAACCACCGTGCGGTTGCGCCAAATCTCCAGGTCGCCCTTCTCGGGGTTGATAATCACATCGAAGTTCTGGTCGGTGCCGTACTGCTTCTCCAGCGCGTGGCGGAACACATCCTCCAGTACACCGATCATCGTACTCTTGTCGATGTTCTTCAGCTCTTTGAACTCGGCAAAGTTGCTGATCAAATTCAAATTGTCCATTTTTCTACTATTTTGTTGTTATCTTTTTCTTACGTTGTACTTATTAGATTTACTTGAAATCCAGCCACTCTTTGGTGTACTTGATCTCGTCAAACGAGTAGCTGCGGGTCACCTTGACCAGCTCCTTGCGCTTCTTGCCCTCGACGGCCTGCTTCTCTTCGTAGCTCAGGGTGACTCCCTGCTCGGTTACCTCGTCGAGCAGAGCCAACACCTTTACACCGCTTTTCAAAAGCACCTCGACCGACTTGCCGACTAATTTGCGGTATTGACGCAGGGTTTTCAATTCGGAGCCGATACCGGCCGAGGCCACCATCAGCTCGAAATCCTCGACCTCGCGGTCAAACTCAGCCTCCACGGCACGGCTCAGGGCCACACACGCATCAATGGCGACCGACGTGTCGCTGTCAATCAAAAGTTCCACTTCGTTTGCGGGGCTTACCGTGCAGCTCACCACAAACAGATCCGAACCCTCCAAATGGCGGGCCGCAATCTCCTCTATTTTCTTGGTGTCAATCATACGCTTAACGAGTCAAAAATCTACCTGTGGAATCGAGAGGTTAATCTACGAAACGAGGGGACTTAATGGTCCCCTCGCTTCTTTGCTCTCGTTTACGCTGCAAATATAGGTATAAATCGGATAAATACCAAAAAAATCTTACAAAAAATAGAATTTTGGGGTCACCTGCAAAAGTGTGTGTATTAATTCTAAAAAGTTTATCTTTGCAC
>CAYRPL010000182.1:0-3479 GCA_964426045.1 uncultured Alistipes sp.
GGTGCAGCTCGGAGGTTCGGATCAGTGGGGCAACATCACCACCGGTACGGAGTTGATTCGTCGCAAGCTCGACGGTGAGGCCTTTGCCATCACCTGCCCGCTGATTACCAAGGCCGACGGCACGAAGTTTGGCAAGACCGAGAGCGGTAACGTATGGCTCGATGCCCGTTACACCTCGCCCTATAAGTTCTACCAGTTCTGGCTCAATGTGAGCGATGAGGATGCCAAGCGCTACATCAAGATCTTCACCCTGCTGGGTCGTGAGGAGATTGAGGGTCTTATTGCCGCCCACGACGAAGCCCCTCACCTACGCACTTTGCAGAAGCGCCTGGCCGAGGAGGTAACCACGATGATTCACTCGCGCGAGGAGTTGCAGAAGGCTGTTGAGGCTTCGTCGATTCTCTTTGGCGGTGCCACCTCGGAGGCCCTGCGCGGTCTGGATGAGCAGACCCTGTTGCAGGTATTCGAGGGTGTTCCCCAGTTCACGGTTGCGAAATCGGACCTCGGCATGAGCTTCATCGACCTCTGCGCCGAGTTCACGAAGATCTTCCCCTCGAAGGGAGAGTGCCGCAAGATGGTGCAGGGTGGCGGTGTGTCGCTCAACAAGGAGAAGGTGACCGACGGCATGCGTGCCGTTACCGAGGCCGACCTGATTGCCGGCAAGTACCTGCTGGTGCAGAAGGGCAAGAAGAACTATTTCCTGGTAACGGTTGCTTAAACCAAAGGAGGTTATGCTCTATCGTATCGACCTAAAAGATATGGAGTTTCGGGCCTACCACGGCTGCTATGACCTGGAGCAGAAGGTAGGTAACCGCTTTCGGGTGCAGCTGACCATCTGGACCGAGCTGGGCGAGGGAGCCCGTGTGGATGATGTGACCAAGCTGATAAGCTACCTGGAGGTCTATGAGCAGGTGCGCGAGGTGATGGGCACTACGCAGCGCACCATCGAGCGTGTGGCCTGCAACATCATCGAGTCGCTCAAAGAGCGCTTTCGGGCCATCGAGAGCGTCGAGTGCACGGTGGCCAAGCTGGCTCCGCCGCTGGGTGGTAAACTGCGCGAGGTAAGCGTAACCATCAAGGCCTGATTCGCGACGAAAAATAGAAACCTATAAAACTTCAAAAATAAGATGGAACAAAAACGTGGCAATTTTGCCGGTAAATTGAGTGCCGTATTGGTGGCTGCGGGTAGTGCCGTGGGATTGGGTAATATCTGGCGCTTCCCCTCGCTGGCGGCCGACAATGGCGGTGGAGCCTTCCTGGTGGTCTACCTGTTGTGTGTGCTGTTGCTGGGTGTGCCCCTGATTTGGGCCGAGTTCTCGGTGGGTCGCTCCACGCAGTTGGGGGCCGTAGGTGCCTTCCGCACCCTGAACAAAAGATGGGGCTTTATCGGCTATATTGGTGTGTTGGCAGCCTTCCTGCTTTTGGGCTTCTACTATGTGGTTTCGGGCTGGACCCTGGAGTACTTCGTCGAGTCGCTCAACGGAAACCTCTCGAACTATTCGACCCCCGAAGAGTACAGAACCCTCTTCAATGACTTTAAATCGGCCACCTGGAAGCCTCTGCTCTATGCCTGGGCCTTTATTCTGATAACCCACTTTGTGATTGCGCAGGGTGTCCAGAAGGGTATCGAGAAGTTCTCTAATATTCTGATGCCGATGCTCTTTGTGATGTTGTTTGTGATGGCTATCCACTCGGTGCTGATGCCGGGTGCCGGTGAGGGTCTGAAGTTCTTCCTCAAACCCGACTTCTCGGCCATTACCACCAAGGCGGTGTTGATGGCGATGGGCCAGGCCTTCTTCTCGCTCTCGATTGGTATGGGCTGTATGGTGACCTACGCCTCGTACTTCAACCGCGAGACCAACATCCAATCGACGGGCCTTCAGGTGACGATGCTCGATACGCTGGTCGCCTTCACGGCCGGTATCATCATCTTCCCCGCTGCCTTCAGCGTGGGTATCTTCAATGCGGGTGAAACCCCGATGGCGGGCCCCGAGTTGATCTTCATCACCCTGCCGGCCATCTTTAATTCGCTGCCGTGGAGTATGCTCTGGTCGGCCATCTTCTTCCTGCTGATTATTGTGGCAGCCCTCACCTCGACCATCTCGATTCACGAGGTGGTTGCCGCCTACCTGAATGAGGAGTGGGGGATGAAGCGCCGCTGGGCCAATTGGCTCTCGACGGCCGGAATGTTTGTGGTGGCCACGCTGGCCTCCTTGTCGTTGGGTGTGCTGAACGACTGCCGCATCTTCGGTCTAACCTTCTTCGACCTCTTCGACTATGTGACGGCCAACCTGCTGCTGCCCGTCGGCGGTCTCTGCACCTCGATTTTTGTGGGCTGGGTATTGGATAAGACCTTCCTGCAGCGCGAGCTGACCAACAACGGAAAACTCTCAGGTAAGATTGTTCCCGTGGTGCGCTTTATGCTGCGCTGGGTCTGCCCGCTGATTGTGCTGGCCATCTTCCTCGACAGCCTAGGGGTTATATAAATTAGGAGTTAGGAATTAGAAATTAGAAATTCTGAATTCTTCGGATTCGGGTCCTCTGTCGAAAAGGCAGGGGACTCGCTTTTTTGTCCTCTCTGAGGTGACAGAGACTGAAAAGTTGGCGGGTAGGGGGTGTCAAAGGTTGCCAAAATTTCCTTTCGGTGCTCTGTGGCAAGGGTTTTGATTTTTTTGAGGGCAAAAGCAAAACTGAAAAAGCTATGAATGTAAACACCTTAACCGTAAAGGCGCAGGAGGCGCTGCAGCAGGCGGCGACTCTGGCGCGAAGTGGCGGCCAGCAGGCTGTTGAGCCGCTCCATCTGCTCTCGGTCCTCCTGCGTGAGGACGACTCTTTGGCAGCCTTCCTGTTGGGACGTGTGGGCGTACAGGTGCGTGGACTGCGTGATCGGGTATCGCAGGCCGCAGCCTCCCTGCCGCGTGTTACGGGGGGCGGCGAGGCCTACTTCTCGACCGATATGACCCGTGTGATTCAGCGGGCGGTCGATTTCACCCAAACCTTTGGCGATAAGTATGCCTCGGTCGAGCACCTGCTGCTGGCTTTGGTGGCCGAGCGGGGCCGTGCGGCCGACCTGCTGAAGCAGGCCGGAGCGAGCGAAAAGGAGCTCATAGAGGCTGTGCGCACCTTCCGCAAGGGGGCCAAGGTCGATTCGCAGACCTCCTCGCAGGAGTTCAATGCCTTAGGCAAGTATGCCATCAACCTCAATGAGATGGCCCGCAGCGGCAAGCTCGACCCCGTAATCGGGCGTGACGAGGAGATTCGACGTGTCTTGCAGATTCTCTCGCGCCGCACGAAGAACAACCCCATCTTAGTTGGTGAGGCCGGTGTGGGTAAGACGGCTATTGCCGAGGGTATTGCCCACCGTATTGTGGATGGCGATGTGCCCGAGAACCTGAAGCAGAAGAGTATCTACTCGCTCGATATGGGAGCCCTTGTTGCGGGTGCGAAGTATCAGGGTGAGTTCGAGGAGCGTCTGAAGG
>CAYRPL010000183.1:0-3476 GCA_964426045.1 uncultured Alistipes sp.
AAGCATCCCAAATAACCGTCTAATTCTAAGATAATTGCAAATTCTGCGATTTTTTAGAAAAAAATCTCTCAATCGTGGGTTTTGTGAATCACATGGCAAAGGTCGCATTTTTCCGTGACACCTTTTGACACTACCCTATTTTAGGGTTGCTCCTCAAAAAAATCGTCCTCGAAATTGACCAAATAGAGACGATCCGTGGCGCGTGTGAGGGCCGTATAGAGCCAGCGCATCCAATCGCGCGACATCGGCTCGTCGCCAAAGAGAAATTTATCGATAAAGACCGCCCGCCACTGTCCGCCCTGCGCCTTGTGGCAGGTGACAGCATAGGCGAACTTCACCTGCACGGCGTTGTAGTGCGGATTCTCGCGTATCTCCTTGAATCGCTTGATTTTGCTCTTCACATCGAGGTAGTCCTGTTCAACCTCCGTAAAGAGACGCTTGCTCTGCTCCTGCGTCAGCGAAGGGGCCTCCGAGGAGATTGTATCGAGCAGGATTTTGCACTCGACCTCCAAGTCGTCGTAGTCCGGAAATGAGAGCACGGCATTGGCAAAGCGAAAGCCATAGAGCTCCTCGAAGCGACGCAGGCGTCTGAGGCGGGCAATATCGCCGTTGGCCATAAAGCTGATGGGGCAATCCTCGATGCGCTCGGTGTAGTGGTAGTTGTTCTTCACCACCATCAACATATCGCCACTCTCAATCTCCTCCTCGGCCGCCAGGATGTGGCGACGAATCCCCTCGTTATAGCGGTTGGCCCGCTTGTTCGAGCGGGTGATGACAATCACCTCGTCGCGCCCATAGCGGTCGTAGCAATCCTGCAGGGTCTCCAAAAACTCGCCCCCCTTCAGACTCACCATATCCTCAAAGCCCATCCGAAAGCGGGGTTTCTCATAGATTCCCTGCTCCAGCATGCAGCGTACCAGCGTGGCGTTGAACAAGATACCCGAGTCGGCCTCCTGTCTTACCACCTCATCCATCACACCATACTCGACCTTTCCGTAGCGGCTCATATAGTCGGGGTCGAGGGCCGGACTGCGATCCGAACCCACGGGAGGCAGCTGGGCCGAGTCGCCCACCAACATCAGGCGACAACGCTTACCGCTGCGAACATAGGTCACCAGGTCGTCGAGCAGAGCCCCCGAGCCGAAGAGCTGCCCCTCGCCCGAGTTATTGGCCAGCATCGAAGCCTCATCGACAATAAAAAGAGCATCCTGCTCTTTATTCAGGTCGAGCGAGAATTTTGACTCATATTGGGCATTGGTACGCTCACGATAGATGCGTTTGTGGATCGTCAGGGCCTTCTGATTCGAGTATCGGGCCAGGACTTTGGCCGCCCGACCCGTCGGAGCCAAAAGTATAGTTTTGATTCTCAACTCATTAAGTGCGGAAACAAAGGCCGAAATCAGGGTTGTCTTACCCGTTCCGGCGTATCCGTTGAGGACAAAAATTTTCGAAAAATCGTCGTCAGAAAGATAATTTGCGATTTTTTCTACATTTTTTTTTTGGCTAAGAGTTGCTTTAAAGCAAATTTTAGCGTAAATTTGGGTCGCAATATTGGAGTTAAGCATAAAAACACAATTTTTACGATAAAAAACGGGGTCGGAAGTCCGACCACAAAGATAAGCAATACAAACTTAAAAAATACCAAAATGATTAAAAAACTTGTTCAGGTGGTTTTAGCCATCGTAATTCTGGCCCTCTGCTATAAGGTGTACGACCAGATCTCGACCCCCATCCGTTTTGAGAAGGAGACCGCACAGCGTAAGGCGCTGGTTATCGAGCGCATCAAGGACATCCGTGCCGCTGAGCGTGCTTTCAAGACCAAGTACCAGCACTTCACCGGTGATTTCGATTCGCTGATTAACTTCGTACTGAACGAGGAGCTCGAGTATGAGCGTAAGATCGTCGATGAGGATGACTCGGTAGGTATGGCTCTGCTGAAGAAGGCCGGCAAGAAGAACGTCGAGAAGTTCACGATGCGTGCCATCGACACCGTATTTGGTGCCAAGAAGCTCACCCCCGAGCAGGTGCAGCAGCTGCGTTACATCCCCTTCACCGATCACCAGCGTGAGTTCATCCTCGAGGCAGCCCAGCTGACCACGGGTTCGGGTGTGGTGGTTCCCGTTGTTGAGTGCCGCGCCCCCTACAAGCAGTTCCTCGACACGATTAACTACCGCCAGGAGATCATCAACCTGATCGACAACGAGGTGAACAACTTCAACCGCTACCCGGGTGTGAAGTTCGGTGACATCAACGCCGCAAACAATGAGGCAGGTAACTGGGAGGACTAATCCCGTAGCCGCCAATCAAAAGATGTCCATCCGCCTTTGGTCGGATGGACATTCTTTTCCCGCAGAGCTGCAAGGCGGTATCGACAAGGGGGCTCTTCTGGTCGAACTGCTGAGCCCCAAGACAACCTTGGTGCCCGCTGCCGAGTTCCGAAGCGAAGAGGCCGCCGAATACCTCCGCCTGGCAGGCCTCCCCTGCCGCGAGAGCGAATCGGCAGTCTGGAGCAACGAGTCGGCCGACATAGTGGCCGTGATGGCCATAGACCGCTCGGTGAGAGAACTGCTGCCCGCCAACGTGGAGTTCACATCCCCCCTGCTCACAGCCCCAAAGCCCGCAGCACAAAGCCTCTGGGCAGCCCGCTACGAGGAGCTAATATATATAAAGGTATGGGAGGATGAAGTGCGCCTGGCCGAGGTGCTCACCCTCCATAGCGAAGAGGACCTGCTCTACTACATCGAGCAACTGGGCCGGTGGCTGAAGCTGAAAAACTATACTCTGAAAGTCGAGGGCGACGAGCCTCGCAGCCTGCTCAAACGCCTCAAAAATTACTTCCAATAACCGTGACTATGCGCATCATCAGTGGACAATACAAGGGCCGCGCCATCAACCCGCCCCGAAACCTCAGAGCCCGCCCGACAACCGACTTCGCAAAGGAGAACCTCTTCAACGTGCTGGGAAACCTCGTGGAGTTCGAGGAGTGCGATGTCCTGGACCTCTTCGCAGGTACGGGCTCCATCAGCTATGAGTTCGCCTCGCGCGGCGTCAAAAGCATCACCTCGGTAGAGATCAACAGCGTACACCACAACTTTATCCGCCAGACGGCAGCCTTACTTGGCATTAAAAACCTCTTCGCCGTCAAAGCCAACACCTTCCTCTACCTGCGCTCCTGCCCCAAGCAGTTCGATATCATCTTCTCGGATGCCCCCTACGATCTGGAGGGCACAGAACAGGTCATCGACCTCGTGCTCGAGGGAAATCTGCTGCACGATGAAGGATTTCTGGTCTTCGAGCACTCCAAGGGGAAAGATTTTTCTACACACCCAAACTTCTGGCAACAAAGAAGTTACGGCAGTGTACAATTTTCATTCTTCAAAAAATAGAAAAAATTTTTGCGAAGTCAGAAAATTGTATTATCTTTGCAGTCGCAATCAGCAAACGGTGCGTTAGTTCAGCTGGTTAGAATACGTGCC
>CAYRPL010000184.1:0-3475 GCA_964426045.1 uncultured Alistipes sp.
TTGCTTGGCAAAGATCCCCACGTCGGACTAATGCCCTCCTCGGGATGACTGAGAGAAATTCACAATTCAACTGGGATTACTGGGAATTACTGAGAGTTGCTGGGGAAAGTAGTTGTCGTGTGAGAAAAGGCCACCCCAGCCCTCTTAGTAAATCCCATCCACTCCTAACCCTCCTATTCTGTAGGCCAAAACAATTGCTCGTTACTCATTGCTCATTGAAGTAATCCCTAATTTCAAAAGCTGACCGCTAAAAATAAAAATAATGCCATAAAAATTTTGCTAATTCATTTATTCTTCGTATCTTGCAATCGTGAAAAAGTTTTCTCGCTGTTGCGAGGGGCATTTTCGCAAAAAGTAGCAAACATTAGCACCAAGTAACACAATTAACACCTTTCCGCCTATGCTGACCATCCCCCTATCCTAAGGGAGCTCCAATCGCAGTGATTGCATCTCCCAACACGCTACTTGAAAGCGTGCCGACCATCCCTGTATTTTATGTTTTATTTTAACATCAACAGCAACAACTATGAAAAGATTAATGCTTATTTGCTCGCTGTTCCTGTTAGGAATGGCCTGCAGCAACGAGGATTCGTTGACCGCAACAGTCGACCCTGCACCTGTAAGCGGAGGTAATGCCAACCCCTATGCCGTCACGGTGGAGGAGGCCTTAGCCAATTTGGATCAAGCCCTCGCCCTAATTGACGGCGAGACGCGCGCCGGTGGCATGCGTCGCGCCGTGTCCGTTGACCGTGTAAAGGCGGCCGATGTCTGCGATTTGACCCGCTCCGAAGCGGCGCTCGATGTCGAGGACCTGCTCTATGTCGTCTCGTTTGGCGAGGGCAACGGCTCGGCCGTGCTCGGTGCCGACAAACGCGTTATCCCCGTTTTAGCAGTATTGGATGAAACGGTATTGGAGCCAGAAGATTTTCTGAACGGGAAAACACGCTCTTCTAATATGGGCTCAACTCCAAAAATGGTTGAATCCGAAGAAGAACTTGTTGACTTTGTTACAGACCTGATGGCCGACCCCGCAGCTATTATTGATCCAGGATTGCCCATCAATCCTCCTATTTTCCCTGATACATTAACGGGTTATAGAACAATTGAGCGTACAACAAATGTTGTTCAAGTTGCACCTATGCTTAAAACAAAATGGACTCAATCGGCCCCATTTAATAACAGTTGCCCCCTTAAATCAGATTATTCAGGACGTAGGCCCGCAGGTTGTACGGTTATTGCAATTTGTCAATTTTTAAATTATCATCATTGGCCAAATCCTAATATAATCAATTATCAAAGCTTTGATTGGGATGATATTTCGTTCTTTGAATATGGTTATACAAATCCTACCGAAGCTCAATTGGAGGAATTGGCTGATTACGTCTACCACATAGGTGTAACAATCGATGCAGATTATATGAGTTCCGATAATTCAACACCTGCATATCTACAAGAATTGGTTGGTTTATTAGGTGAAATAGGCATAACATCGTCATATATCCCATTAAACACAACAACGGCTCAATCAATCGTTGTGGAAAAAGGGCCTGTTTGTATGTGCGGATATACAGCAAACAACGCATCCGGTCACTCTTGGGTAATTGATGGTTGGAATTCATGTACAGTACAAACAATTCGTCAAACATTTAAAGGGGGATCTATTATCCCTGTAAAAGAGGAGGTAATTGCTGAAACTCATACAAAAAAGATGCACTGCAACATGGGATGGGGTGGCTTATGCGATGGTTATTATGATTATCACGTTTTAGGCTTTGATACAACTGTGCCTTTAGATAGTGAAAATGTGGATACTTCTATTGGAGACTATCGAGGTACTGGTGGATATAATTTTGTTACCTCTTTTAGTATGGTGAGTTACTAATTTAACAAATTAATCAATATGAAAAAGTTATTATTTTTAGCTGCAATGTTGCTTGGGTTTGTAGCATGCAATAATGAAGACAATTCAATTAGCCCGGATGTCATGAATTTGGATATTAGCGAAGAGTGGAATGATTTCATTTCCAGCTATTACGATTTTGATCCCCTGGCGGCCCCTGGATTGTTTACCGGTAAAACCTGGAGAATCTGTTATGAAGCATTTTGTGACGAAGATTACAACATCGAGAAATTGTGGTTTTCTTACCTCTGCTCTCCCGTAAAGCAGATTCCTCCCGGTGGTAATCTCTACGAATATGACTTGGTGATCGGTGATGAGGCTGATCCCGAGAAAGAATGGAGTTATAACCCCGAAACAAAAACGCTTATTTTTTCGAAATACTATCCGCTTCGCGACAAAACAGCATATTATAATTATGAGATTTTATCCCTTTCCGAGCAGATGATGATGTGCAACTACTCTTTTGAGGATTTAAATACGGGACAAATGGTTTATCGCCGACATATCTATGTAACGATTGAGACCTGGGAGGAACTCTGTAAAAATTTTTGAATAATTGGGGTGGAAGGACAAATTTAATTTACCACTATGAATATGAAAAAGATTTTTTATTTTTTCGCCTTACTGCTCTGCTTTGCAGCGTGCGATAATGAAGAGGACAATACCGAATCAGGTGACCTTGACCCTACAACCGAACTTTCAGGAATAATAGCTAACATAGGGGATTATGATGCCCACACAGCGACACAACTTTTAATAGGCAAAAAATGGACGGAGGTTTTCTTTTCGGAGTATGATGAATCATGGGGCAATCTGTTGTTTTACGATACAGTCCCGTACACAAAACTCATAGGGGGGTCTCCGGATAGTTATGTTTTCCATGAGAATGGTATTGCAGAGACTTTTATGACGGCTCTTGGAGAGCCTCTTCCTGAGGAGTTTAATAGATGCCCTTGGTCTTTTGATCCCGAGACCCGCACGTTGACAATTGGTAATCGAGATTATCATCTGATTGCCCTGGGTGAGGATACCTTTATTTGGGACTATATCGACACGTGGAGTAGCGATCAGCCCCGCTATTTCCGCGAAGTATTCAAAGCCAAGACCATTGAATAAACCTCACTAAGTCCGGTAAGCTAATCAGCCGGCTTGTTCTCTCCCGCGCAATATCGCCCCATTGTGCGGGAGAATTTTTTTGGAATAAAAAATCAAAAAAAGGTTCGCAACTGAAAAAAAATGCTTATCTTTGCGCGCTATGTTTAACTAATTTAACTTTTACGACAATGCCAAAAATGAAAACAAATGCCGCTGCAAAGAAGAGATTTACTTTCACCGGCACAGGTAAGATCAAGCGCAAGCACGCTTATCACAGTCACATCCTGACCAAAAAGTCGACTAAACAGAAGCGTAACCTCTGCTACTCGAGCACCGTTGCGCCGGCCGATGAGGCTAAAATCAAGAACCTGCTGGTTAAATAATCGTTTGACCGCGTAGCAGTATTTATTAACCAAAGAGCGAAACAGCCCCAAAGAACAGGAGAGAAGCCTGTCGCTGACAGCTCTTCAAAAACTTTAA
>CAYRPL010000185.1:0-3416 GCA_964426045.1 uncultured Alistipes sp.
GACCACCACTCCTTGCCCTTGCGAGCATCGGCCGTATCCATGATGGCGACCTTCTGATCGAGAATCAGGTAGGAGTTGTACGACACACCGTTGGGGACGATGTATTGGCTCTCGAAGAGATCCAAATCGGTATCGTCGACACCGATATATTTGATTTTGTCCGTAATTGTAATACCCATATTTTCCGGTTTTAGGTTTGCTTCTTTGTGCTGTATGGAGTACAAAGATATAAAAAATTGCGTTACAAGTACGCTTTTCAGGCTCGGTTTATTGTCCAAAGCGGGATTTTTCTTACCTTTGACTACGGAAAAGAAAACAACCAACACTATGGTAGAGAGAGTCTATACAGAGAAGTATGGCGAGGGGACTATCGAGGTCTTCCGCCTGACCAACGGCTCGGGAGCCTGGGCCGAGGTGTCGAACATGGGGGCCGGCATTGTCGCCGTCTCAGTACCCGACCGCACGGGTAAGATGGGGGATGTAGCCTTGGGCTTTGCCGCCTATAGCGACTTTATGGTCGATACGGCCTGCTACGGCAAGACCCCCGGGCGCTTTGCCAACCGCATTGCCCGAGGTGAGCTCACCATCGAGGGCCAAACCTACCAATTGGCCATCAACAACGGCCCCAACCACCTGCACGGAGGCCCCACGAACTACTCGCGCCGCCTGTGGCAGGCCGAGGCCGATAAAGAGGGGGTAACCTTTACGATGCAGAGCCCCGATGGCGACGAGAACTACCCGGGCAACCTGACGGCCAAGGTGCGATATACCTTCACCGAGGAAAACGAACTCAGAATCGACTACCACGCCACATCCGACGCTACGACGGTTATCAACCTCACGAACCACGCCTATTGGAACCTGAAGGGCGTAGATGGCGGCACGGCCCTTGACCACGAACTGAAACTCTATGCCGAGCGCTGGCTGCCCACAAGCGAGAGCCTCGTTCCGACCGGCGAGCTGCAGCCGGTAGCCGGTACGCCGATGGATTTCTACGTCCCGAAGCCCTTGGGTCGCGATATCGAGGCCGACTTTGCCGCCCTGAAGTATGGCAAGGGATACGACAACTGCTGGGTGGTCGATGGCTGGCAGGCGGGCAAGCTCAGCCCCGTGGCCGAGCTCTACGAAGCGAGCTCGGGTCGTGTGATGCGTGTCGAGAGCGACCAGCCGGGCGTGCAGGTCTACACGGGCAATTGGCTCGGCAAGGGCGAGCTGACCAACAAGGCCGGCAGTCGCTATAACGACTACGACGGCGTGGCCATCGAGTGCCAGGATCTGCCCGACGCCCCCAACAAGGCCCACTTCCCCTCGACGCTGCTGCGCCCGGGCGAGGAGTACCGCCGCACCATCCGCTTTGCCTTCTCGGTTCGCTAACCGAGTTCGGAGATAGAACAATCGAGGGTGCCCCGAAAGGCCCCCTCGACTTGTTTACAACTTGAAAATCACCGGCATCGTAAAGTTTACGGCCACCTTTTGGCCCTTCTGCTCGGCAGGCTTCCAAGCGGGCGAGGAGCTCACCACACGCACCGCCTCGGCACTCAGCACGGGGCTGGGGCTCTGCAGCACCTTGACACTCCCAACCGAACCATCGGTCTGAATCTGGAAATTAACGAGCACCCGACCCGAAATCTTCTCCTTGACGGCCTGCTCGGGGTACTTCATATTTTGGGCCACCCAAATCTGAAAATCTCGCAGAGTACCACCCTGGAACGAGGGCATTGTCTCGGCTGCGAGTTGCGGCTGCTCCTGCTGCTCTGCGACAGTTGTGGGTTGCTCCTGAATTTGAGTTGCGGGCTGCTCCTCAATCTGCGTGGCGCGGGCCGTGGTACCAAAGGCGACCACCAGCGCAACCACAAACGACAGCGAAGCTGCCATGCGAAGCCGTGCGTAACGGCTCTTGTTGTTCTGTGTCATCATCTTGAATCGTTTTTTGGTTAGAGAATCGCGCAGGCCGTTGGCTATGTCCGGACTATAACCAAAGAGCTGCTTGAAAATGGTTTGTATATAGTAGTTGGTATCTTCGCCCGAGAGCAACACATCGCGGTCGGCCTCGAACTCCTCGACCTCGGTCAGACGGCGGGCCGCCAACCAGACAAAGGGATTCCACCACAAAAAGGCCTTCCAAAGCTCCATCCAAAGCCTTTCGTGCGAGTGGTGGCGACGGATGTGGCTCTGCTCATGCTTCAGAATCACCGCCACCTCCTCTGCGGGGGTCGAGGCCGGGAGGTAGACAGAGCCAAAGAAGGAGAAGGAGGCAATCTGAGTTCGGGTGCGCACCACACGAATCCCCTCCCAGCGGCCAATCTCGGCACCATGCTCCAGGCTGCGAATCTTCACAATCTGATAGCCCATCAATCCGACGAGCAGCAGCAGACCCACGCCATATACTCCCCAAAGGGCCATTTCCAACGCAAGGGTCGATACCGCCTCTTCGCCCGCAACAAGCGGCAAGGCAACCTGCGGAAGATCACCCATGGGGGCCAACTCAACCACCCGCCCGGGCCAGAGGGGAATTTTCATTATGGGGATTGCAATTGCCAATACGGGGAGCAGGTTCAGGTAGGCCCGACACCACCGAAAATCAACCCGCCGCTCCATCAGCCAGGCATACCCCGCCAAAAGCAGTGCACTGATAACCAATATTTCTATTAAATAAGTCATCTTGTTTCAATTACTAATCACTAACAACTAATCACTACCCCCTTTTCGCTTTCTGCATAATCTCCAGAATCTCGGTCATCTCGTCGTGTGAAATCTCCTCGTGCTGCGAGAAGAAGGACACCAGCTGCGAGAGTGAACCCCCGAAATAATTTGTAAGCATCGAGCGCACACGACGACCGGCATACTGCTCACGCTGTACAAGGGGGAAGTATCGAAATCCCTTGCCGGCCGCCTCGTGACCCACAAAACCCTTGTTCTCCAAAATCTTGACAAAGGTGGCAACGGTCGTGTACTTGGGCTTCGGCTCCCGCATGCGGGCAATAATCTCGTTGATGCCCCCGGCCTCAATCTCCCAAAGAATCTGCATCACCTCCTCCTCGCCACGCGTCAGCTCGGGCAAGATCGTCGGCTCACTATCTATCATTCGCTCTCGTGTCATAACGCTTTTTCTGTTTTGCTGTCACAAATCTACTACTAAATTTTTAGTAGTGCAAATTTTTTACTAAAAATTTAGATAATGGCGTAATTTTTTTTGATTTTCGGGGTGTTTTTGGGGGATACCTATATGTAATAGGGAGGGGCACTTTAAAATTCAGAATTCACAATTCAAAATTCAAAATTCACAATTCAAAATTCACAATTCACAATTATTACTGTCCGATAAAACTTTGTGTTGATATTGTAAGATGTGCTCGACAGCTGTTTGACGGCTGTCGAGTACATCTTTTTTATTTCCAAGCCCCCTCTATACAAAT
>CAYRPL010000186.1:0-3375 GCA_964426045.1 uncultured Alistipes sp.
TATTATATGTTTGCATAAAAATATTTTTCAATAAAATTCAAACAGTTACTTAAAATTCAAAATTCACAATTCACAATTCACAATTCACAATTATTTTTAAGGGCATTAGGGGAGGTATTCCTAATTCCTAATTCCTAATTCCTAATTCCTAATTCCTAATTCCTAATTCCTAATTAACCCGCTTTCAGCGGCTTTTCCACCTTCGCGCCTCGGCATAGCTCAAGCAAGCTTAGCTCTGCCCTCGGCTTACCTTTAGGTTTCCTCCTTGCGGCTCGGCATAGTGCAAACGTTTTTTGCACTATGCACTCGCTCCGCAGCGTCGGTTGTCGGCGGTTCCTAATTCCTAATTCCTAATTCCTAATTCCTAATTCCTAATTGGCGCCCCGCCACGACAATCGAGAGCTCGGCGGGGTCGAGGTATTGGCGGGCGAGGGCGAGGATGCGGGCGGGGGTGATGGCGCGGATCTCCTGCAGGATGCGGTTTGCCGAGTCATCTTCATCGCCCGTGAGGATATTCTCGATAGCCACATCGGCAATCCCGAAGGGGCCGTCGAGGATGCGCATCATCTCGCCCGTCAGGATATGCTTCGCCAGGGTCAGCTCCTCATCCGAGGGGGCTTCGCTGCGCAAGCGCTCGATTTCGTGCAAAATCTCGCTCAGGGCGGCATCTGTGACCTCGGCACCCACCTGCGTAGCGATGGCGAAGTAGCCCTCACGCTCGAAATTGACCATGGTAGCCATCACGCCATAGGTATAGCCGTGCACCTCGCGCAGGTTATGCATCAGGCGGGCTCCGAAGTAGCCGCCAAGCAGCGTCGCCACGACCTGCATACCGACAAAGTCGGGGTGCTGGCGCGGGAACAGAAGGCGCCCGATGCGGATGGCCGACTGCACGGCCTCGGGCCGCTCGACATAGCAGCGCAGGGTGCTCTCAGGGGTCGCAAAGGGCTCAGAGAAGGCTTCGCCCCGAGGCAGCTGCCCGCAGAGCGTGCGGATAAGCGACAGGGCCTCGTTATCGAGGTGGCCGCTGCAGACGGCGATACAGTTTTGGGCCGTATAGTGTTTCCGATAGTGGTCGCAGAGCTGCGCACGGGTCAGCTTGTCGTACTCCGCCTCGGGGTAGCAGACTCCGTAGGGGTGGTCGGCTCCAAAGAGCGCCTCGACAAAGCGCTCACGCGCCTGGACATCGACCTTGCGGCGCTCGATGGCCAGCTGCTGGCGACGCTTCGTGCGGTAGGTCGCGACCTCCTGCTCGGGAAAGGTCGGGTGCAGCACCACCTCGGCCGCCATCTCCAAGGTCGGCGCCAAATACTTTCGCAGGGCGCAGAAGCTGATATAGACGTAGTCGCGGTCGAGGTTCACCTCGAAATAGGAGCCGTAGAAGTCCAATCGCTCGGCAATCTCGCGGCCCGAAAAGCGTGCGGAGCCCTCGGCCAGCAGGTTGGCCGCAGCCCCCGCAACAAAGGGCGCCGACTGCGTAACCGGCCCCGCATGGAAGACCAGCGAGAGGCGCACAACCTCAAATTCATCGGCCTGAAGCGTATAGAGGCGCAGGCCATTCTGCAACCGCTCCTCGCGGGCAGGGGTGATATTCAGCCTCTCGGGAATCCGGATGGCGGGCTGGGGTTTATAGTTCTTACTCTCCATTTTCAGCACGGTAAATCAGGGTGGATTGTCGCTCGGGACGGAGGGTCTGGCGGCAGAAGTCGGCAACCTCGTCGGCCGTAATCGAGCGGTAGATATCGACCTCGCGGTTCATCAGCTCCAGGTCGCCCAGCATCTCATAGAATCCCAAGTTCATCGCCTTATTCATCACATTCAGCTCACCAAAGAGGGTGTTGGCCTCGAACTTGTTCTTCACCTTCTCCAATTCGTAGGGGGTGATGGCCGCCGGATTGCAGAGTGCTCGGGCCTCCTCCAGAAGGGCCGCCTCGGCCTCCTGCTCCGAGGTGTCGGGCAGCAGCTGGCCACTCAAAATAAAGAGCCCCCGATCGACACTGCCCAAAATATAGGCGTTGGTCGAAGCAAAGAGCCCCCGCTCACGCACCAGGCGGTCGTAGAGTCGGGCCGAGTCCCCGCCGGCCAGCAGATCCGAAGCCAAATCGCCCCGATAGAACCCCTCGCTCAGGCGGTCTCCCATCGGAAAGGCAATCATCAGCGAGGTGGCCGGCACCTTACGCTCGACCACCAAGCGGCGAGCCTCGGACTGCTCGGGCTCCTGTGAAAGAGGCTCGGAAGTGTAGGTGCCGTCGTCGGGAATCGTCCCGAACCACTCCTCGGCCAGCTCCAGCATCCGCTCCTCATCCCAATCGCCCGAAATCGAGAGAATGGCATTCGAGGGGCGGTAGTAGCGACGATAGAAGGCCTCGACCTCGGGCAGGGTTGCCCGCTCGATGTGGTCGGGATTCAGTCCGATGGTGGCCCAGCGATAGGGATGCTCACGGTAGCAGAGGCCCCGAAGGAGCATCATCTGGTCACCATAGGGCTGGTTCAGGTAGCGCTGGCGAAACTCCTCAATCACCACCCGCTTCTCGGTCTCAAGCACCTCGGGGGTAATCCGAAGGCCCTGCATGCGGTCACTCTCCAACCAGAGAGCCGTCTCCAGATTATCCTTCGGCAGGGTGATGTAGAAGTTCGTATAGTCGTTGTTCGTAAAGGCGTTATTCTCGCCACAAGCCATCTGCACCGGCGTATCGAAGTCCGGCACGGCCTCGGTACCGCGGAACATCAGGTGCTCGAACAGATGGGCAAATCCCGTGCGACAAGGCTCCTCGTTGCGGGCTCCAACCTTGTATAACAGATTCACTGCCACCAACTTGGATTGCCGGTCACGATTCAAGGCCACCGTCAGTCCGTTGCTTAAAGTTCGCTTCTTCCAGGGTATCATTTTTGATGCGTTGAATTTTCTGAGGGCAAAGATACGAAAAATATTTCAAGCCGCATGTGCGGGTTTCGATTCAGGGTCTTCGATTTTCGTTTTGAAAGCTCCAATGGAACTACACGGCAGGGCCGACGACCCCAAAAGAGAGGGATTTGATGAAATTTCCGATTTTTTTGCAGAAAAATCGCATAAGCCGCCCAAAAGAGGGGCAAAAATAGAGGGATTTTTCCTATCTTTGCCGTGAATTTTGGTTAGCGAAAAGGTTCACAAAACAAAGCAGAAAAAACGAAAGAACACAAATACAATCATTCTAAAATTTTCTAAAAATGGCAGAAAAGAAATTTATCACTTGTGATGGTAACTATGCAGCAGCTCATGTGGCTTATATGTTCTCGGAGGTTGCCGCCATCTACCCCATCACCCCCTCCTCGACGATGGCCGAGCTCGTAGACGAGTGGGCCGCCGCAGGACGAAAGAACATCTTCGGCGAGACC
>CAYRPL010000187.1:0-3337 GCA_964426045.1 uncultured Alistipes sp.
CTTTTTTTGTATTGTCGTTGATCCTTTATTTTGCACTTCGGTTGTGAATGTGCTTTTTTTTAATGAGCAATGAGTAATTAGCAATTAGTAGAGATTTTCTAAAATAGTCTACTCGGTCCAGCTTCCCCAGCTTTCTCAGTTCCCGCAGTCCTCCCAGTTTCCAAAGTTTTTAAAATCCTCCCAAACCCTCCTTTGTTAAGGAGGGCTTTCGAGGTCACGAGCAACCCTCGACACACTAAAAATAAAAAACGCCATCCGAAGATGACGTTTTCCATTTTTTGAGCTGTTGACGAGGATTGAACTCGTGACCTCTTCCTTACCAAGGAAGTGCTCTACCACTGAGCTACAACAGCAACTTTGCTTCCTTAAAGCGGTGCAAAAATAGAGAACAAAATCGAATCTACCAAATATTTCGGCTCTTTTTTTGCAAATATTTTACTTTTTGAGGGTCTTTGATTGGATAACTTGCAGATAATCAATTGGATGTTTAAATCGTTATTGTGCTTACGAAACCTTCTCCGGCTCTATCTTCAAAGGCTGGGCCGGAAATCAAATACGCAGTATTTTCCCAAAGAGTGATATTTTTATGAAAATGTGTAACTTTGTGAAGTGATGTCCATTGAATATCAACCCAAATGAGTACGATAATGAAAAAAACCTCTTTTTTATCCTGTCGCTGGGGCTGTTGTCGGGTTGTGAACTCTTCGATTTTCTTGAAGGTTCCGACGATGAGCAGCCGGTAGTCAGTCAGGGTATCACCGTTTCGGTGCTGCCCAATGCCTGTGAGCAGGGTGGTGCCGTCTCACGTCTGGTGGTGATGGATCCTACGTCGTGCATGATTGAGATGGTTGATCCGTCGGCTCCCGATGTCGTGACGATGGGCTTCTGGTCGGCTGAAGAGCCGAGCCCGATATTGGTATCAGCAGTGGGCGAGCAGGTTCTCTTTATGGACTACAACCCCTGTCATGATAAGGAGCTGCCCGGGCAGGTGCTTGTCGGTTATCGCCACGAGGGCGCGATTGTCTTAAAGGTCTGCACGCTCGACGCAGATTCGGGTGAGCTGCTTCCGACTGAAGAGGAGCATTGGGTTCCGGTGCAGAGCAGCGATGAGGTGCGTGCCTACTCGGATGATGACTACGACGAGGAGATTCGTGCCACCTTCTTCAACCTCCTGAACGACCTCGATGCGGGGATTGGTGACCTGGCATCGAAATTCGGCCCCGTGAGCAAGGCCGCTTCGGCTGTCTGCTCCGTATGGCAGAAACTCGCCATTCCTTCGGCCAAGCTGATGCTCTACTCCGACGATCCCGAGAAGCTGCAGGAGATTCATGACGACTATATGAATCGTGAGATTGATGGCTGGGCGGATGAGCTCTATGATAAATTCAAGGAGATTGTCATCCCTGAATCCTACCAAAAGTATGTCGAGATGGCAGAGAAGGGGTGGATGGCCTTCAAATATGGCTACGAGAACTACAACCCTGACTATACGGCAGACCAGCTTGACGACTATATGAGTGCCGAGGAGTTGGGAGTCTTTAATCGCAACTCGACCTACGCCTCGATGCAGGCCTCGTCGATGCGTAGTGATATCGGTGTTCCCTACGACAAATACCTTGTGCGTGTTACCGTAGGCTCGGTTTCGGATACGGAGGCACGCATTTCGGGCAGCTTCGACTGCACCGATGGTCAGCAGAGCTACATCTCCGAGATGGGATTCTACTATTGGGCCGGCAATGGCCCCGAGATGCAGGTGACGGTCTCGGATCTCTATGCCGGAACGACGCTCAGGGAGCTGCAGCCCGGTACGCAGTATTTGTGGTAGCCTACCTGCGCTCGATGGGTGAGGAGTACTACAGTTATCCCGCTCCGTTTATCACCGATTTCGACTTCAGCGTTTCGCCTACAGAGCTTTCGTTTGATGCAGCGGGTGGGACCAAAGGTGTTTCGGTACAGATTCCGGACTCGGGTGCGGAGTGGAAGATTGCTCGTGCTCCCGCTTGGTGTAAAATAGAGTCTGGCGAGGCGACCCTCTTTGTGACGGTCGATGCGGCATCCGAGAAACGTGATGGCGAGATTGTCGTGGTCTGCACTACGGCCTCGGGTATGACCTACGAGGCCTCGGTTGCAGTTACCCAATCGGTTTCGGGATGGAACCATACGCGCTGGAGCGTCTCGGGATCGATTACCATGAATGGCCAAAGCTCCCCTGTGAACTTTGAACTTACTACTGGTGATGTCTCGAAGGGTGAAGTTTATGTTGGAGGTTCAGCCCTCGAGGGCTTTACCACCTCCGCATCGATTGATCAAAATGGCAATTTGTTCTATAAGTTGTACTCCCGTACCCAGCAGGATGGGGTAACCGTTACAACAGATGTCAGTATGCTCTTTGTGCGAGTGGATCATTCGAACCTCACTTGGAGCATGGATCTCTTGATTACGTCTACCACTTCGATGGTTTCGATGAACATAACGGGTAATGGTTCGGGTACGGGCGTTTTGATGTAATCGGTAAGAAGTGCCGATTCTGTGACCCAAAATCACTCCTTGAGCCTTATTCGGCAGCTGCTTAAATAGGCTGCTCTAATATATATAATATAGGTATGGTCGGGCCTCTTTGTTGGGGCCCGACTTTATTCTGCCTCTATGCGCCCGAGTTAGTAAAAAATTTTAAGATATAACTTACTGATACAGAATCGGGTGCAAATTTGGGCAAAAAATGGTCAAAAAAAGTCCTCAAAATATTTGGAAGTAGACCCTAAAATGCCTTATCTTTGCACCCGCTTTCCCAGGGATAGCCCCGCGGAGAGCCGAGTTCTGAAAAAATCGAGTTTTGAAAATTTTTTCGAAAAAGATTTGGTAGTTTGAAAAACTTGACTTATCTTTGCACCCGCTTTCGCTTCAAAACGAAAGCCGAGTTCTGAAGAAAAGTTTTGAAAAATCTTTCGAAAAGATTTGGAGATTAAAAAAACTTGTTTTACCTTTGCACCCGCTTTCGCCTCAAAAACGAAAGCAAGTGTTCTGAAAAAAAGTTTGAAAAATCTTCTAAAAAGATTTGGTGGTTTGAAAAAAAGGTCTTACCTTTGCACCACTTTCCGCCTCGAAAAATGGCGGTCAAAACTTGAGGAGCCGAAAGGCTCCAACGAACAAGAAACCGTTCTAACAAAAGATAGAACAACGTTCTTTGAAGATATTGAGCAGCAAAGTTTTTCCACTCTTGAAAAAGAGTGATTTCAAAACAATACCTTTGAGATTTGAGCGAAAGATTTAAACAATTCTAATTTTTTTTACAATGGAGAGTTTGATCCTGGCTCAGGATGAACGCTAGCGGCAGGCT
>CAYRPL010000188.1:0-3325 GCA_964426045.1 uncultured Alistipes sp.
GAAGCACCTCTATCCTATATTGAACTTTTAAGTGTTACAAAGTACTAGTGATTAGGAATTAGGAATCCTCTTAGTTTCCCCAGTTTCCCCAGTCTTCCCAGTCTTCCCAGTCTTCCTAGTCTTCGCAGTTTCCCCAGTTCCCTCAGTCTCCCCAGTCTTCGCAGTTCCTTCAGTCTCCCCAGCTCAATTTTGAATTTTGAATCTTGAATTCTGAATTCTGAATTGTGAATTGTGAATTGTGAATTGTGAATTGTGAATCGTGATTCCCCTCCCCTTTCTTTGCGGTTTCTAAAAAAATAATAAAAAAATATCGAAAAACAATAAAAAAGATTTGATATTCGAGAAAAACTGCTTACCTTTGTCCTCGAGAATAGCGGAACGATGTATTACTTACAACTCTGCCTTTTATGGAGTGGGGAGCAATGAGCAGCGAACAATTTTCTTTATTTATATGAAATTTTGAATTCTGAATTTTGAATTGACGAACCCTGCCCTTTTTGTTATAGGTATACCCATATTTTGGCCCAAAAATCAACAAAAATGCAAAATATTGTAAAAAAATATGTACTATGCATAACATAATACAAAGAAAAATACATATCTTTGTGCCGTGGAAATATAAATAGTACAAATAACTAATAAAAACGATTATGAAACAGATCTCTATTCTTTGCCTCTTGCTTTTAGCGAGCCTCTCTTCGCTTTTGGCAGCCAATCCGATTGCGGCCACGGGTCGCGTGGTCGATACCAAGGGCGAGCCCGTTTCCTTTGCCACGGTCTTGCTGCTTACTCAGGGAGAACAGGTGGCGGGCGTGGTGACAGGCACCGACGGCAGGTTCACTGTCGAGGCTCCGGCGGGTAGTTATACCCTCCAGGTGAACTACTTGGGCTACAAAACCTTGCAGCGTGAGGTAGAACTTCCCCGCGATGCCGCATTGGGTGACCTTATCCTTGAGGAGGGTGCCACCGAGATTGAAGAGGTAGTTGTCAAGGCCCAGCTGATTCGCCGTGAGGCCGACCGCTTTGTGGTCGATGTGGCCAACTCGCCGGTAGCAGTGGGCAAGGATGGTGTCGATCTGTTGAAGAGTGCCCCGGGCGTCTGGATGCAGGAGGATAACATCTCGGTAAATGGCAATAGCGGCACGAAGGTCTATGTCAATGACCGTGAGCTGAAGCTCGAGGGTGATCAGCTGATCACCTACCTGCGCAACCTACGTGCCGAGGATATCTCGAAGATTGAGGTGGTGCCGCAGTCGGGTGCCGACTTCGATGCTGACAGCTCGGCGGGTATCATCCTCATTACGCTCAAGCGTCAGCGCAACGATGGTCTGTTGGGATCTGCCTCCTACTCCTACCGCGGGGGTGAGTATACCTCCTACCACAACCCCTATCTCAACCTGAACTACAACAGCGGAGGACTGAACCTCTACGGCTCGGGATGGGTCAATGTGGGCGACAACCTCTCGATTGCCGAGGAGTCGACCACCTTCCTGCAGCGCGATATGCGCCTGGAGTCCTTCTCGCGTCAGGAGGGGGAGGACTTCCATTGGGGCGGTAAGGTCGGCACCCTCTATGAGTTCAATGCACGCCACTCGGTGGGTGCCGAGTTCGAGTATTGGCACGACGGTTCTGACGAGCAGACCCCCTCGACTACGGCCGTCGACCAGGAGGGCCTTCGTACCGACAACTCGAGCCTCTACCTGCAGACAAATACCCGTGACAACTACACCGTGACGCTCAACTACATCTACCGCATCGACACCCTCGGTTCGCACCTGAAGTTCCTCACGGACTATACCTATCGAGCCATCGACGATGCCAACGACAACTCGACCCGCAAGCAGAGCCTCGGCCTCATAACCGACTCGCTCTACCGCGAGCGTTCACTCAGCCGCTATGGCATCTACACCGCAACCCTCGCCCTCGAGCAGGTTCTCAATCCCAAGTGGCGACTGAAGGCCGGTGCGAAGTACACCCGCAACAATACCCGCAGTGAGGCTCAGTACCGCTACCTGCGGGGTGAGCAGTGGGTGCCGAGCGTCGTGGATGACTATGCGATTGACTATACCGAGAATATCGGTGCCCTCTACCTGATTGCCTCGGGTCGCTTCGGACGCTTCAGCCTTACGGCCGGTCTGCGTGGCGAGTATACCCACACCGACGGAAAGTCCGACGAGCTGACGCAGAACTACCTCTCGCTCTTCCCCAATGCCCACCTGGCTTGGCAGCTCGATAAGAAGCAGCGCCACTCGCTCGTCGCCTCCTACTCGCGCTCGATTCGTCGTCCCAGCTTCTGGAACCTTACCCCTGCACGTATGGCCATCAGCGACTATTCCTACCAGACCGGAAATCCCGAACTGGACCCCGCTTTCAACAACAACTACTCGCTGACGCTGGTGATGTGGCACCGCTACTCCCTCTCACTGAATGTTTCTAACCGTACCGATGCCATCCAGCAGGTGATGGAGCCCGATCCCCGCAATCCGGATATTCTGCTCCTCACCTCGCGCAACCTGCCCGACGACAATAGTTATAACGTCAGCCTCTCGGTGCCGGTGCAGCTCACCAAGTGGTGGCAATGGAATACCAACGCCGGAGCTACGCGCCTCGCACAACGCCTTACCCCCGAGAGCTCTGTCGCCTATAGCAACTTTGCAAGTTGGTATACGGCCATGACCTTCAACCTCCCTGCGAAGTTTATTTTGGAGCTCTCCTACTACGGCAATACGCGTCTGATGGTTAGTAATATCGCTATCGGTGAGCAGCATAATTTCGGATGTTCGCTCAAAAAGCGACTCTGCAACGACCGCCTGACCCTCACCCTGTCGGCAAATAACCTCTTTGACTACAATCAGCAAATTACGGCCCATCAGCCCGAGTTCCACCGCTCTTATACCATCCGCCAACCCTGGGGCAGCCGTGTCTTTGGATTCTCTGCCTCCTATAACTTCAACGCCGGTAAGGATTTCCAGAAGCGCTCGGTGGAGAGTGGGTCGGCGGAGGAGCGTTCCCGCATGTAAATTGCTTGTCAGAAGTCGGCAATTGCTTCCCCTAAGAAGCTGTATAACAAGGTGATTCCTGCGTTTTGCCAGCCCTCGAAATCCTCACATACGCTTAGTATGCTGTGGTTTCGAGGGCTTCACATGCCTGGTAATCACTCTTGTTATACAACTTCTGACAAAAGCGTGTCGCAACTGCCGACTTCTGAGAATTAGGAATTAGGAACCGCCGACAACCGACGCTGCGGAGCGAGTGCATAGTGCAAAAAACGTTTGCACTATGCCGAGCCGCAAGGAGGAAACCTAAGGGTAAGCCGAGAGCAGAG
>CAYRPL010000189.1:0-3322 GCA_964426045.1 uncultured Alistipes sp.
GCTCAAACAAAAAAAGACCTGCCTAACATTTTTTAATTGTTAGACAGGCTCTCGTGCCCAGGATAGGACTCGAACCTACACGGTATCACTACCACTAGTACCTGAAACTAGCGTGTCTACCATTTCACCACCTGGGCGATTCGTGGAACACGGGTGCAAAGGTAAGAACTTTTTTCCGAAATGCAACCTTTTTCACACTTTTTTTTAAGAAATTTTCACCCGCCGGCAGCCTTTTATGTGGTAAGCTGCTGAGATACAACCTCTTCAGCGGTTAGAAATTTTTATTAAAGAAGCGGAATTGGAAGATCAGCAGGTAGACGGCAGCCACCGAGATATAGGCATCGGCCAGGTTGAAGATGGCTCCGAAGAAGTAGTTGCGGCTGTCCACCAGGAAGTCGAGCCAGGCGGGGCAGCTCTCCCACCGAAAGAGCGGGAAGTAGAACATATCGACCACCTTGCCCATCAGCAGCGGGGCGTAGCTGCCGCCAAATTCGGCTACGGTTGTGGGGGTCGAGGCCGAGAAGATAAGCCCGTAGAGGGCGCTGTCGATGATGTTTCCGATGGCTCCGGCGAGCACTAATACTAAGCCGATGACGGCTCCCTTGGGGGCCTTCATCTGAATCAGGCGGTTGATGAACCAGACCATAAATCCGCACAGGCCGATGCGGAAGAGGCTCAGGGCGATTTTGCCCCAGTCGATTGCCCCCGACGAGGCTATTTGCATACCGAAGGCGGCGCCGTTGTTCTCGATGAATCGCAGCTGAAACCAGTCGGGAAATACGATGATGGCCTCATCGATCATCATGTGGGTCTTGATCCAGATCTTCAGCGCCTGGTCTGCCACGAGCAGAATCACCAGCAGCAGGGATACCTTTTTCCAATTCATATATTTCTTTTTTTCAGGGAGGCGCTTGTGTGAGCCTCTGATTCGGTTATTTTGTATAATTGCAGGGCAAAGATAGCTATTTTTCCTTTTTTTTGCCCTTTTAATATAAAATTATCGTGCGAATGATTGTCTATTCATAAAAAAAGTGTAACTTTGAACCCACATATTTTAATGTAACACTTATGAAACGTACCCTGTTTTTCCTCTTGTCGGTGATTCTGTTCGCCGCTTGTACGAAGGATGTAGATGAGAATCTGGCGCCCAATGTCGAGGAGCTGGCCGCCTACTCGAAGATTGTAGGCCATGCCTCCACCGATGCTGTTCGAGGTATGGCTGTGATTCGCGTGAGCGAGGAGGTTGCCGACCGCATCGAGGCTGGTGTTACCCGCAGTGGCGGAACCCGCTCGGGTATCGAGTCGATTGACAACCGCTTAGATGAGATTGGCGTCGAGAACTTCCTGCGTGTCTTCCCCGTGGATGAGCGCTTCGAGGCCGACCACCGTGCTGCCGGTCTTCACCTCTGGTACTATGTGACCTTTGACGAGAAGAACGACCTGATGGCAGCTGCCCGCACGCTGAGTCTTGATGACAATATCCTCAGCGTAAGTTTCGATCGCAAACTCAAGCGTATGGGTCAGCCCGAGATGATTCCCCTCTCGGAGGTGGCTACGCGCGCTGCGCAGATGCCCTATAACGACCCGCTGCTCGAGTATCAGTGGCACTATAATAACGATGGTACGGTTCCTGCCAAGGCCGTAGCCGGTGCCGACGTCAACGCCTTCAATGCCTGGAAGGTCTTCGATGCCGATGCTTCGGCTCCCGAAATCGTGGTGGCTGTTATCGACGAGCCCGTGCAGGCTACCCACCCCGACCTGGCGGCCAATATGTGGGTGAACCCCAACGCCGAGGAGGTGGAGAAGGGCCTGAAGCATGGTGCCAACTTCGTGGTGATTCCCAAGGGTGATGCCAATTGGTACGTTCCGACCAACACGGCCGATGAGTATATCCTGCCCCTGACCTGGGAGCTGACGCAGGTCTATAATGCCAACGGCTCGATGGCCGGTTATACCTATATGGACCACGGAACCCACGTTGCCGGTACGATTGCTGCTGTCAATAACAATGGTGTGGGCGTAGCCGGTGTTGCCGGTGGTAACAGCGGTGAGGGTGGTTGTGTGAAGATTATGGCTTGCCAAATCTATCGCCCCATCTCGGCCAGCTACGAGGCTGAGTCGTCGGACGTTTGTACGGCTCGTGCTCTGGTATGGGCTGCCGACCGTGGTGCCGTGGTTGCCAACAACAGCTGGGGCTATGAGGGGTCAACCATGACCGAAGAGCAGTTCAAGCAGTTGATTATTTGCGCAGGTATTGACTACTTTATCGACCACAACAAGTCGAATGTGCTGGGTGGTAAGGGTCTTTTGATCTTCTCGGCCGGTAACAGCGGTGATGTGAATCGCGGTAAGGAGTGCTGGCCCGCAGCCTACTCGCGTGTGATCAGTGTCTCGGCCTTTGGCCCCGACTTCACTCCCGCCTACTACTCCGACTACGGTAAGTGGACCACCCTCTCGACTCCCGGTGGTGACCCCTACTCTTCGGAAAGTACCGGTTCGGATGCTCCCTACAACTCGCTGGGCCGTTATGGCAATGGCTGTGTATTGAGCACCATTATCGACCCCGCAACGGCCGATACCAAGATTGAGACCGATCGTACCGACTCCTACGCCTGGATGTGCGGAACCTCGATGTCCAGCCCCCACGCTACGGGTGTTGCAGCGCTTGGTCTGGCCTATGCCCAGAAGTTGGGTGTGAGCTATACGCTCGAAGAGTATAAGAGCTTGCTCGTTGCCTCGACCAACAGCCTGGCCCCCTACCTCAAGAGCCCCTATGTGGCTACCGATATGGGTGCTGGGGCCCTCGACGCCCTGCAGCTGCTCTGCAATATCGGTGGCTATCCCATCCTGACGGTTCCTGCCGATGGTGAGATGCACCGTGTGGAGGTTGGTAAGCTGCTCGGAGGTGCCGGTTCGCGTACCTGTGCTGTTGACGCTGCCGATGCCAAGACCCGTCTCGGTATTACGACCAATATCTCGTTGGCTCCGGCCGGTGGTTGGACTGTGGCCTGCACCAAGGCGGGCGCTGCCCTGATCTCCATCTCGACCCAAGACCCCGTTGGTGGTGTTCCCGTATCGCGCAAGGTGCTGCTGGTTGCCAAGGGCTCCACGACCTCGAATGGCGCTTGGCTCTAATCGCCAACTCTTTGATAAACCCATCGCCCCGACTATCCGGTCGGGGCGATGGGTGTTTTAATTAGTAATTAGTAATTAGAAGTGGTCTTGCTCTCTCAGTCATTGCGAGGAGCGAAGCGACGTGGCAATCTAAAACTTAAAACTCTTCCCCTAACTTAGGGGAGGTGGTGCGGAGCACCGGAGGAGT
>CAYRPL010000190.1:0-3297 GCA_964426045.1 uncultured Alistipes sp.
AAAGGCCGGAGGACAGGCGATCAGGACGTAGTCGTAACGCTCCTTGACTTCCTCCACCAGGTACCGCAGCACATTACTGTTGACGGTGCCCGCCTCCACCTTGCTCAAATCCATGTCCATCAGCGTTTCGTCGCCGGGCAGCAGGTCTACATTTTGGAAGTCGGTTTTTTCGATACAGCTGGCTGCGTATGCACCAGGCTCATCATAGCAACTTGCACCTCTCAAAATTACGGCCAGATTGGTGCCGGTGGAGTCCACCCCGAAAAACTCCGTGGTGTTGCACTGGCTGTCGGCATCGATCAGCAGCACACGTTTTCCGTGATCTTTTGCCAGAATGGCGGCCATATTGATGGCCGTGGTGGTCTTTGCAACCCCGCCCTTAAGGTTCAGGATTGCCGTGGTTCGGATTGCCATCTTGATTCCCTCTTTCTGTGTTTTGTTCAAACGGGACAGCCGTGTCCATGGACAGCTGGTCCAGTTCTTCTCCGGGTGCGCGGTATCCGGGCATCTGGCGATAATCATAGCCCTTCAGAGGCTTGTTGCCTGCGCCCAGGTAGGAAAAGTGCTGTATCGGTCCGTCAAAATGCAGTTTCGTCGTCCTGCACTCGCCCTCCTTGTTCTTCGCGATAATAAACTCCCGCTCATCGTCCTTGCCCTCCTGCTTATGAAGGAACAAAACCGCATCCGCATCCTGCTCCAGCTGTCCGGAGCTGCGAAGATCTTCCAGGGATGGCCGCGCCCCTCTGGTGCGGCTCAGCTGACACAGGGCCAGGCAGAAGATCCCCAAACGCTGACACATCACATGCAGGCTCTTGGAGATCGCGGAAACCTGGGCGTATTCGTCCTTTCCCGGGCCTGAGACGATTTGCAGGTAGTCAACGATCACGATCTGATGCCGCCTGGCCAGGGCAAAGGCCTGCATTTCTGCCACGCTCTTGCCTGCACAGGAGATCAGATCGACGGGGGCCCCGCTGATCCGGGCCGACATGGCGCAAACGTCCTGCACCTGCTTGTCGGTCAGACTGCTGTGTTTGACCCCGTCCAGAGGCACCCGGGCGCAGGCCGCAATCATACGGTTGGTCAGCTTCTCCCGGCTGGTCTCGTGGGAGTAAAATCCCACCCGGTATCCGCAGACAACACCCCAGTAAACTGCTGCCTCCAGAGCAAAGGCCGACTTTCCGGAGCTGGGCCGGCCGCCAAGCAGGCAGAAGTCGCCGAATTCCAAACTCAGCCGGGGATCCAGCTGCGGCAGAAACCAGCGGAGATACTCAACCTTCCTGTCGTACCGGCGGAAGTAGTCCTTCATCGCCTCGGCGATGGTCCAGCAATCCAACCCGCGGCCGGCGCTGACCCGGTTGGCCGAACTCAGGATTTCCTCGGCCCGCGCCGGCGACTCAATGCCCTGAAGCTCTGCGCCGATCAGCTTGTACTTGTGGATCCGGCTGCACTCCCGGCAGATGCGGATGTACTCGTCGATATTGGCCGCCGTCGGCGTGATCTCCATCAGCTCCCGGATAAATCTCCGGGATTCCGCCCCGCCGCCAACCTTGTCAAGGACGGTGACGGGATCCACTGCTTTGCCGGTGGTGTACAGCTCCCGGATCGCCTCATAAACCGTGCGGTAAAACTCAACAAAGTCATCTGCACCGATGCCAAATACCAGCTTTCCGGCGCATTCCGGCTCGATCAGGACGCTCCCCAAAATCGACTGCTGCGCATAGATCCATCTCTCGTCTGTAACCATACTGTTGCCTCCTAGAAGTATTCGGGCGCACCCACTCCGGTACCGGCCTGGATACCGTACTCAGCAGCCAGGAACCGGTTAAAATCCTCCACGTCTCCATCCTTCAACTCAAACACATCGGCCCAGCCGTTGATGATGGATTTATTCAGCAGGTACCGCATCAGCGGTACAGGGTGCGCGGAATTATTACTCAGGGTCTTCAGCCGATTGCCCATTCTGGCCGCAGCCTTGATGGTGTTAAACGGCTTTCCAACGGACTCACGGTTTTCCACGAAGTCATGCAGATCCGTGCACAAAGCAATGGAATCCTCTTCGCTCAGCTCCTGCTTCGCGACCCAAAGGTTAAACCACTGGATAATATCATCCCGGGAGACGGGAGGGGTTTTGCCCCCTCTACTCTTTCTCTTTCTGTTATTCTTATTACCCCCGTCATTTTTGTCGGGGTTAACCCCGTCACAGTTGTCGGGGTTAAAAGGCTGCAATCGGGTAAGGCGTATTTTGCGGAGCGTTCGCCCGCCGGTGCCGTTCTCGATTGTCAGTTCCCCAGCCGCTTCCAGCTCACTCAGGCAGCGTTGCAGCGTCCGCTCTGAGCAGCACAGAAAACGCATCAGTGTGCTGTTTTTAGCAAATGCATAATAACGCGGCGCCTGGGTCATAGCTGCAAGCAGACCATAGAGCAGCTTGGTCTTGTCCGAGAATTCCCGGTTGTAAAATACCGGGCCGACGATCTGGATGTACGCTGCGAATGTCTCTTTTTCTTTGGGCGAAGATACTTCCGGAGCTGCTTGTTGCTTAGCTCCCGATTGCGTCGGGTCAGACACAGACACCCCCCCTTAAGTTGTCATGGTGGGACAGATCGGAGTCGAACCGACCTCCCGACGATTGCCGGGCTCTCCAGCTGAGCTGCCCCATATTTATGCCTAGACAGTAACGCGGCCCCTACTGGAAGCCGCTGGTGTACCATGGGATCGGATGCGCGAGACCTGCCACAAGCCGAAAATCTGACAGTATGGTATGGTGTTTTGGTTTTTCTGCCGGCCTGGCATATCCGGACATGGTCCTCATCCTTTCGTAAAAAATGGTTGAGATTTTATACCCTTCTTGGGCCTGGGGGAACTGGCCGGAGTTGAACCGGCCTTACCGGGTGGGTTAGCCCGGTCGCGGACCGCCGCGATCAGTTCCATTTATGTACGACTTTCACCTTGTTGTATCGCAGATCCAGCAGATACAGCGCTGCATGGGTATCCTTCAGCAGACGGTAGTTTTCCGGAATCATGCCTCTGCGTCTGATCATCGTCTTCTGGTTTGCGGTGAGTTTCTTTCCTTTCAACGCTGCACCTCCTTGAGGTATTCAGAAAGAGTCAAATTGCGGAAGCGGGCACCACCAAATATGATAATGCTTTTTCATCCGGACAGGGTCCTGTGTGCCACAGGTACCATGCCACCAGAGCTTCCGCCCCTGATCGGTCGCGGTTTGGAATTTGCCGACATCATACTTAGCGTCCTTGTAAAAGGTTGCGCTGCCGTTTTTGGGGATCATCCGCAGAGCTACC
>CAYRPL010000191.1:0-3264 GCA_964426045.1 uncultured Alistipes sp.
GTGCGGATGCCGCCTCTCGGGTGGTCAGCGTCAGCGCATCGGCATTGCCCGTGCCCTCTACAAAGGGGCCGAAGTGCTGCTCTTCGACGAGGCTACCTCGTCGCTCGACAACCGCACCGAGGAGGGTATCAACCGTGCCATCGAGGAGCTCTCGCGCGACCTGACCATTGTCGTAATTGCCCACCGCGAAAGTTCGCTCGGTTATTGCGACAGAATAGTTGAGATAAAATAAGATAAAACGCCATGATACAAGATTTTCTGATTGCCGATTTTCGGGTTCGCATACCCGATGCTGCGCTCATTGATTCGCTTGGGCACTTTGGTCGTGCTCTGCGCATCTTTGCCGTCGATTATGCCCCCGATAAGGAGCCGGTGCTCTCGCTCGAGATGGGCGAATTTTCGGAGCCCGACTTCGCGCAGTGGCAGCAGCTCGACGAGTTTGACTTCCTGGAGGTAAATGCCGTCTGCCGTTTCTATACCCGAGGCGAAGAGTTTCTCTTTGTGATGGAACGTCCCGATGGCTCACTGTGGCTCAAAAAGCACCTCGAAAAGCCCGAGGTGGAGAGCAACATCGCCACCTATCCCCGCACCCCCGAATTTGGGTCGTTGGTGCGCTTCGGTCTGTGGATGATGTTCGGTATCGCCATTACGCCCCGCCGGGGAATTGCCATCCACTCCTCGACCATTCAGTGTGGCGAGCAGGCCGCCCTCTTCTTGGGTGAGTCGGGAACCGGCAAGAGTACCCACACCCGCCTATGGCGAGAGCACATCGCCGGGGCTCGCCTGCTCAATGACGACAGTCCGATTATCCGCATCTTCGAGGGGGAGGCCCGCATCTATGGTTCGCCCTGGAGCGGCAAGACCCCCTGCTACAAGCAGGAGCACTACCCCATTGGCGGTATGGTGCGTCTGAGCCAGGCTCCGCACAACAAGATTCGCCGCCTGGGCATCATTCAGGCCATTGGCGCTCTGCTGCCCTCGTGTCCGCCCGCCTTTGCCTTCGACTCCAGACTGCAGGATGCCATCTGCGAGACCCTTTCGCAGCTCATTGCCCGGGTTCCGGTCTACCACTTGGAGTGTCTGCCCGACAAGGCGGCAGCCGAACTCTCATACACAACCCTTTTGGGCCATGAAGCGAACCATCAGTAACTTCTCGGCCTTCAGCCAGGCCCGCGACCTGCTGCTGGGGGGCGAGTCGGTTAAGATCCGGGTGCGGGGCCAGAGCATGCTACCCTTCTTTCAGAGCGGAAGCACGATTCTTTTGCGCCCGATTCGCGAAGAGGATTTCAAGGTCGGAAATGTTGTCTTGGCCGAGGCCGGAAAGAAGAAATTTGTGGTTCATCGCATCTATCGCATCGACCGAAATCAGGTGACGCTGCTGGGCGACGGCAACCTGATAGGTACCGAAACAATGCCTCGCAACAAGGTCTACGGCATCGTCGATTGCAGTTGGCTGCATCTGCAATTGGCCGCTTTATGGCGCATCCTACGGCCCTTAAGGCGCTATCCGCTGGCTGTTTTGAAGCGAATTTGTCCCAAATAGCGAATCAAAAACCACTATTGCAAAATCGAAGTGGTACTTTCAACCAAAAAATCGCTATCTTTGCACGGATGTATCTGTGCATTTTTTTAAGTGTGCATTTTTAACCCAAAAACGAAGCGTATGCTTACACTCGAAACTTTCAATTGGATTCTGACAGCCATGGCCCTGATGGGCGTGGTGGTCTTCATAGCCCTCTACTTTGTGGAGGCCGGCTACGGCTACCTCTTCAATCCCAAATTCGGATTCCCGCTCTCGAACAAGGTGGGTTGGGTGGTGATGGAGGCTCCCGCCTTTTTGGTGATGGCCTGGTGGTGCACCCGTGCCCAGAGCGGCCAGACGGTCGAGTTGGTGCTGGCCGGACTCTATCTGCTCCACTACTTCCAGCGCTCGTTTGTCTTTCCGCTCCTGATGCGCGGAAAATCGAAGATGCCCGTGGGCATCGCCCTGATGGGTTTGGCCTTCAACAGCATCAACGCCTTTTTGATTGGCTGCTGGCTCTTTGAGCTGGCTCCCGCAGGCTTCTACGAGGGGTGGTTTACCGATTGGCGCTTGTGGGTGGGCGTTGCCGTATTCTTTACCGGCATGGCGATCAACATGCAGGCCGACCACATTGTGCGCAACCTCCGCAAGCCGGGTGATACACGTCACTACATCCCCCGTGGCGGTATGTTCCGCTACGTCTCGTCGGCCAACTACTTTGGTGAATTGGTCGAGTGGTGCGGCTTTGCCATCGCCACCTGGTCGTGGACCGGTGTGCTGTTCGTGTGGTGGACCTTCGCCAACCTGGCACCCCGCTCCGCATCGCTCTACAAGCGCTACGAAAAGGAGTTTGGCGAAGAGTTTTCTATACTTCGGAGGAAGCGTATTCTGCCCTTTATCTATTAAGTTCAAGAGAAAAAGAAAAAGAAAAAGAAAAAGAAAAACAATATGAAAGAGTCAAAACTGTTTACCCCCTATAAGATGGGTCCCGTGACGCTGCGCAATCGTGTGATTCGCTCGGCGGCCTTCGAGTCGATGGGCAAGGACTTTGCCCCGACACAGGATCTGAAAGATTACCACGTCAGCGTGGCCCGAGGCGGTGTAGGTATGACCACCCTGGCCTACGCTTCGGTCAATCGCAGCGGTATCTCGTTCAACTCGCAGCTCTGGCTGCGTAACGAGATTCTACCCCAACTGCGCGACATCACCGAGGCCGTTCACCGCGAGGGCGCAGCGGTTGGTATTCAGATCGGCCACTGCGGAAATATGACCCACTGGTCGACGGCCGGCAGCTTTCCGGTATCGGCCTCCAACGGATTCAACCTCTACTCTCCCACCTTCCACCGCCGTCTGAAGGCGAGTGAACTGACCCAATTTGCCAAGGATTTCGGACAGGCGGTTGTGACAGCTCACGACGCCGGATTCGATTCGGTCGAGGTACACGCCGGACACGGATACCTCATCTCGCAGTTCCTCTCGCCCTGGACCAATCGTCGTCGGGACGAATTCGGAGGTTCGCTCGAGAATCGTATGCGCTTTATGAAGATGTGTCTTCAGGAGGTGATGGAGGCGGCTGCGAAGTGCAATATGGCTGTGCTGGTAAAGCACAACATGGAGGATGGTTTCAAGAGCGGTATTCAGATTCCCGAGAGCATCGAGATTGCCAAGGAGATCGAAAAGTTCGGCGTACACGGCATTGTCCTCTCCTCAGGCTTCGTTTCGCGTGCTCCGATGGCTGTGAT
>CAYRPL010000192.1:0-3236 GCA_964426045.1 uncultured Alistipes sp.
GTGGGTAACGCAGGTGCACAGACCCACACCGTCACATATACCCCCGATGATACCGATAACTACAATATGATTACCGGTATTGAGGTAACTGTTGTAGTTTCCAAGGCTGATCCCATCTACACCGTGCCTACCGGTTTGACCGCTACTGAGGGTGATGCGCTGTCTACCGTCGTTTTGGAAAGCGGCTTTGAATGGGTCAATGGCGACACCACCGTGGCTCTGGGTGAAAACAGCTATGCAGCTACCTTTACCCCCACCGATACTGCAAACTATAATACCGTGACTGTACAGATCACCGTGACCGGTGAAGCAAAGGTGGTTGAGATCACCGACAAGTTTGCACAGAAGATGCCCACAGCTGCGTTTATGTACCGTTTGGGTAACGGCAATACTGTGGCACTGAGCAGCATCTTTGCCTCCGTTGAGGGCGCTGAAATTGATGCGTCTTCTGTGAATGTGACTGTTTCTGCCGTGGATGATGCGGTTGTCAGCGGCGCATTCACCGCCAACACCTCCGACTGGACTAAGGGCACCCTGCAGTTCACCGGCACCGGTGTGGTGGAAATCACCATTTCTGACGCTACCTCCAACCCCTTCACCCTGACCTTCGAAATCGTCAACGCAAAGAACGCCACCTCTGCTGCCAGCGCAACCGCTAACAATGTGGTCCTGCTGAACAATGTGGGCTTTAGCACGATTTCTGTTTCCAACGGCTATACCCTGTTCGGTAACGGTTTTACCATGACCTGTGCCACCGATTATCCGTACTACAGCTTTGTGGCAGCCAATGTGCATATGGAGAACGGCACCCTGGACAATGTGAGAATCATTGTTCCCAACTTTGCCCGTTCCTTCCTGTACCAGAGCCAGATGACCGACGATGCAGACGCTTATGACAGCGCAAGCACATATTACTACAATGCCCGTAGTGCAGTTATTATGGACGGCAACAGTGTGATTCGCAACTCCTACATTTCCGGCGGCCGTGCAGCTGTTTATGCTCGCACCGGTAGTCCTGTGTTGGAGAACTCTATGGTCTATGGCGGTGCTGTAGCCAACATTCTTACCTCTAATGTGAAAAGTTTGACCCTGCGGGACATGACTTTGGTGCAGAAGCCCACTGAGGGTAAAATGAATACCGTCACCGACACTATTATGGGCTTTGGCGTGCTGATCGAGGGCGCCACCGACGGCTCCACTCCCACTGAGCTGACTCTGGAGGGTTACCTGAACCAGTTTGCCTGGGTCAATGACAATTATGCGGAGTATGTACCCGAAAATTCTGATAAAATTATTGACATCGTCAAGAAGCAGACCCAGTATCTGCATAATATCAGCGTGGACGGCGTTGCCAATGAGCAGTGGCTGAACCTGGGTATCGTATACTGGCCCATGGACGGCAGTGGCACTGTGGGTACACCCACTATCAATGACAACCGTACCAATAAGAGCGAGATTCCCTATGAGTATACCGCTCTGTCCGCTCTGGGTACAACCGGTCATGTGTACTCCATCCCCAACACCAATGCCAAGGATGTGACCACACCCACCGAGCCTGCGATCCAGAATAATGGTGCCACCGCACCTATGATCAGCTTCTCCGACAGCGGCGAGGGCATGACTTATGCTACCAAGTACGACACTACCTATGGCTGGATGTCCACTTTGGAAGTGGATCTGGATACCACCGGCAATTACACTTTGGACTTTGCGGACTTTGTGGTTTCCAAGTATGGCAAGAGCCTGAGCTACACCGTTACCGATGAAAGCGGCAATACCGTTGGTTCTGCCGTGGCTTATACGGAGTCCGGCGTTCATGCTTATACCCTGAAGATTACTGATGATGTGGACTGCAATGTGTCCGCTACCCATACCTACCGCTTTGTAGTGACCACCACCAAGACCAGTATTGAGCCTCCTGTGAAGGTGGCAGAGCCCAGCGGTACCGGATTGCTGCTTGTTAAGTCTAAGGATAGTGACTGGACGGTTGGTGTTCCTGCCCTGGAGGGCGTCCAGATCAAGTACTGGAATAAGACCAGTGGTGCTTACGAGACCCTGAGCCTGTCCAGCTTGGTGCCTTCCTCTACCGGTAAGCAGAACGACACTAATAACTACTGGGAGTATACCGAAGCCAACGGAAACTACACATTGAAGGTTACCTGTGGTATTATCCACGATACAAAGGGTGTCTACGGCATGCCTGTTGTGGTCAATAACGGTGGCAACAAGATGTACTTTACTATTACCAGTACTAACGGTTATGTATCCACTAGCACTGGGTCCAGAAGCGTAACGCTCACCTATGAATTTACCGACAGTAACGGTCAAAAAATTACCTTTACCGACTCCCGTACCTATAATCGTGCAGACCTGGGAACGCAGTACAGCTACTCCAGTTTTGTTAGCGGTACTTTGAAGGAAGCCAGCAGCAGCTGCTTCACAGGTGATACTCTGATCACCATGGCTGACGGCACGCAGAAGGAAGTACAGTATGTGTCTGCTGAAGATCTGATCCAGGTTTGGGACTTCTACACCGGCGAATACACCGTTGTGCCTGCCGGCTATGTGATGAACCATGGCTACGGCGATTACACCATTGCCAAGCTGAAGTTCTCCGATGGCACAGAGGTCAAGACGATCAATAGTCACGGCTTCTTTGATGTGGATACAAACGAATTTGTATTCATTGATGAAAATAATGCCGAGGACTACATCGGTCACAGCTTTGCTAAGCAGTCCGGCAACGGCTTTGAGACTGTAACCCTGGTGGATTATGAGGTTTATACCGAGTACACCGAAAGCTGGTCCATCCTGTCCTACAAGCATTACAACTGCTTGATTGAGGGCATGCTCTCTGTTACACCTCACGAGGCAGAAGGCAACTTCTTCGTGCCCTTCGAGGTTGGTGCAGATATGAAGTTCGATGAGGCCAAGATGCTGGCGGATATTGAGACTTACGGCCTGTACACCTATGAGGAATTTGCAGATGTCATGTCCAAGGAGCTGTTCGATGCCCTGAACATGCCTTATGTAAAGGTCGCTGTGGGTAAGGGTATTACCTCTGAGGAGGATATCTGGTACCTGCTGAACCTGCACTTTGGTATCGAGCGTTGATTCTCTAAAATCAATCAAAAGACCGTCCGCAAGGACGGTCTTTTGCTGTATGTGGAGTTTCAAATTTCAATTTATCGTGCTGTTCACCACCGCACCCGTAGGGGCGGTTATTAACCGCCCGC
>CAYRPL010000193.1:0-387 GCA_964426045.1 uncultured Alistipes sp.
CATCAAACCCCAGGTCGATAAGTACACCTTTGCCGATGGTCACTCGATCTTCGTGCTGGCCGAGGGCCGTCTGGTGAACCTCGGTTGCGCTACGGGTCACCCCTCGTTTGTGATGTCCAACTCCTTTACGAACCAGTGTCTGGCCCAGCTCGAACTCTGGCAGAAGAATCTCGAAGTTGGTGTCTATCGTCTGCCCAAGAACCTCGACGAGGAGGTGGCACGTCTGCACCTCGATAACCTCGGTGTCGAACTTACGCACCTGACTCCCGAGCAGGCTGATTACATCGGAGTAAAGCAGGAGGGGCCCTTTAAGGCAGATCACTACCGCTATTAGTCTTTAGCGTGATAAGAGGCCATCTGCGGCCGCTCAATCAAAAAAGCGCGAAT
>CAYRPL010000193.1:397-3179 GCA_964426045.1 uncultured Alistipes sp.
TACGTCAAGTACTATCCATCCGCGCTTTTTTGATTCAGCGTTGCACCTGGCCTCTTCTGACGCTAAACATTTCCGATTTTATAGGGCATATAAATCAGAAAAATGGTTGGGAGGCTGATGAAAAATAATGGTCGTAACGAGTTTTAATGAGCAATGAGTAGTGAGCAATGAGCAATTGTGAATTATACTAACGCCCCTAAAAAATAATTGTGAATTGTGAATTGTGAATTGTAAATTGAAAAAGTCGTTCTCGGTCAAACCGAGAACGACTTTTTCGTTAGTATCCGAAGATCTCCTTTTGGCTCACCTCCTTGACGGGGCCTAAGGTTTGCAGGTACTTCAGGTCGATATCCTTCTTGTCGCCCAGCACGCAGTAGACATAGGGGCGCTCCTTGATCCACTCCTGCTGGAAGGCGACCACATCCTTCAGCGTAAGGTGTTGCAGCTGCTCGTAGATGGCCTTGCGGCGATCCTTCATGATACCCTTATCCTGGGCATTGAGGTACATCCACAGAATATCGGACTTCGTGGGGCGGGTGGTGGCGATGTTGGCCATCAGTCCGCTCTTGGCCAACTCAAAGGCGGCCTCCGACTCGGGCATCTGGTTGATAATCTCGTCAAAGGCCTCGATGGCGGTGCGCATCTTATCGTTCTGTGTGGCGATGAAGGCGTAGTAGAGGTAGGGATCACCCACCTCGCGGCCCTCGCTCAGGTAGGCATACGACGAGTAGGCTAAGGCTCGGGCCTCGCGCATCTCCTGGAAGACGATGGCGTTCATGCCGCCGCCGAAGTAGTTGTTGTAGAGCTCAACCAGGGCATCGTTCTCCTCGGAGGTCGGGCGCTCGAGGTTCGTGAACTGCATGTAGTAGATCTGCTTGGCGTCGTATTGGGCCAGAATCACCTCATTTGCAGGGGTCTTGCGGAATTGGAACTTCTTCTCCTCGACACTCTTCAGCTCGCTCTCCAGGTTGTGGCTGGCGTTGAGCTTCTCGACCAGCTCCTCCTTGCCCAGCGGGCCGTAGTAGACTACGCGGTGGCGGATACCCTTCAGGGCGTGTACCTTTGCGAGCAACTCCTCCGACGTGAGGGCCATCAGCTGCTCATCGATAAGGGTCGTAGCCTTGATAGCCTCGGGGCCGTAGTAGACATACTGCGAGAGGGCCGAGTAGTTACCCTGCTGGCTGAACTTCCTATCGTCACGCTCCTTCTTCAGGTCACGCTTCAACTCTTTGAGCACCTCCTCGTCGCCCTTTACATTGGCCATATACTCCTCGGCTAACTGCATGGCAGCCTCCATGTTCTCACCTAAACCCGAGAGCGAAACATAGACACGCTGACCGCTGGCCGAGAGCGAGAAGTCGCATGCCAGGTCGTAGAAGGCTCGCTGAATCTCCTCGAGCGACTGCTTGTCGGTGCCCAGCAACGAGAAGTAGCGGCTCAGGGCGGTGGTCAGGGCGGGGTCGTTGTTCGAGCCGAAGTCGTAGAGGTAGGTCAGCTCAAAGAGCTCGTTGGTGGTATTCTTCTTGTAGAGCACCTCCAAATCCTGCTTCATCGAGGTACGCTCCAGGTCGCGCTCGAAGTCATAGAATACCGGCTCGATGGGCTTCACCTCCGAGGCCTTTACCTCACCCAGGAAGTCGCTCACGGCGTCGCGGTTGGCCGAAATGGGGGTGATGGTCGGCTTCTCGATCTTCTTCTGACTCTTATCCTCGCCCTGCAACTTCTTCAGCAGCACATAGCCCTCGGGCTTCAGGCGCTCGTTGGCCCAGGCTACCACCTGCTCCTTCGTAATCTGGCTCAAACGGTCGAGTTCGGTCACCTCGTCAGCCCACTCCGAGCCGCTGATGAACGAATCAACAAAGGCCATGGCACGCGAGCGGTTCGACTCCATCTGGCGCATCTGTCCGCGCTTGTAGTTGGCGATGGTCGATTGGAGCAACGTCTCGTCAAAGTCGCCCTGACGCAGCTTCTCGGCCTCGGCCAAGAGCAGCTCTGCTACCTCGTCGAGGCTCTGTCCCTGCTTCGGATAGCCGGCCAGCACTAAGGCTCCGTGGTCGGTGTTCGATACGTTGAAGGCACCCGACGAGAGCAACTTCTGCTGCTGGTCCAGATTGACATCAATCAATCCGCACTTGCCATTCGAGAGCAGCGAAGCCACCAGTCCGACCATCTCGGCATCTTCGGAGGCTGAACCTCCCTTAGAGGGCCAACCCAAGTAGACGAAGGGGGCCTCCAGACCGTATACCTCCTTGACCTTGGGCGAGGTGATGGGCTCCTCGGCCGGAACTTCGAAGGTGGGAAGCTCCTCATTGGGCTGCATGACTCCAAAATACTTATCAATAATAGCGATCATCTCGTCGGGGTCGAAGTCACCCGAGAGGCAGATGGCCATGTTGTTGGGCACATAGTAGGTGCGGTAGTAGTTCTTGATGTTGGTAATCGAGGGGTTCTTCAGGTGGTCGGCAAAGCCCAACACCGAGTGCTGACCGTAGGGGTGGTTCGGGAAGAGGAGCTCCAGAAGACCGTAGTAGGCCTTGTTGCCGTCGCGCGTGAGCGACATGTTGTACTCCTCGTAGACGGTCTCCAGCTCGGTGTGGAAGCCGCGAATCACGTTGTTCATAAAGCGGTCAGACTGAATCTTGGCCCAATTCTCGATCTGATTTGAGGGGATATCCTCCGTATAGACGGTCTCATCCTGCGAAGTCCAGGCGTTGGTACCCGAGGCTCCGATGGCCGACATCAGCTTGTCATACTCGTTGGGAATCGAGAGCTTCGAGGCGAG
>CAYRPL010000194.1:0-3164 GCA_964426045.1 uncultured Alistipes sp.
CGCTGCAGATTACCAACGGATTTGCCAACCCCTTCATTACCAGCTTTAAGGCTATTCCCGAGTACGCTTCGACCTTTGGGGCCAACCATGCCAACGCCCTGATTTCGCTCTCGCAAATCTCCGAGACGCTCTGCATCCTGCTCATCCCCTTCTGCCTGAAGCGCTTCGGTATCAAGAATGTGATGCTGATGGCGATGCTGGCCTGGGTATTGCGCTTCGGACTCTTTGGTGTAGGTAACCCGGGTAGCGGTGTCTGGATGTTCATCCTCTCGATGATTGTCTACGGTATCGCCTTTGACTTCTTCAATATTTCGGGTTCGCTCTTCGTAAACAACGAAACAGACACCGCGATTCGCTCCTCAGCCCAGGGTCTCTTTATGATGATGACCAACGGCGTGGGTGCCACCATCGGAACCCTCGGAGCCCAGGCCGTGGTAAACCACTTCGTGAACTCGCAGACCGAGGTTGCCGCCCAGGTGAGCGGCTGGTCTGCTTCGTGGCTCATCTTTGCCGGCTATGCCTTGGTGGTGGCCCTTCTGTTTGCCGTCGTATTCCGCTACAAGCACAACCCTGAGGCGGTGAAATAGCCCACACCTTTCACCTCCCTTACCCTCAAAAAAGGGAGCCCAAAATTAGAAATCAGCGCCACAGCAGGTCAAAAAAGCCGCTGTGGCGTTATTTTTTTCACACCAAAGTTGGCTGTTTGAAGAATAGTTCGTAACTTTATGCCTTGAAATGAAGATAAATGATAAGGAAAACAAGATACAAACAATCCTAATATCAACTAACAAAAAATTATGGCAACAACCAATCGTGAAAAGCTGTTCACCGAGTTCCCGCCCGTAGAGACGGCGCAGTGGGAAGAGGTGATTACAGCCGACTTGAAGGGTGCTGATTACGAGCGCAAATTGGTATGGCGCACCGCTGAAGGCTTCAACGTGCGTCCCTACTACCGCGCCGAGAACCTGGAGGGGATTCAGCACCTAAAGACCGAAGCCGGTCAGTTCCCCTATGTACGCGGTACGCGTGCACACAACCGTTGGGGTGTACACCAGACCCTGAAGGCAGAGTGCCCCTCGAAGGCCAATGCCGAGGCTCTGAAGATGCTCAACGCCGGTGTTGATTCGCTCGAGTTGCAGGTTTGCGGCGAGGAGCTGACGGCCGAGGCTCTGGACACCCTGCTCGCAGGCATCGAGCTGACGGCTATCGAGCTCACCTTCTCGGGTTGCAAGATCGGCCGTGTAGCCGAGCTCGTGCTCGACAAGGTAGAGAAGGAGGGCATCGACAAGGATGCTCTGCACCTGAACTTCGTAATCGACCCCATCATCAAGAGCCTTTCGGTGAAGGGTCAGTTCTGCTCTGAGCAGGGCAAGGGCTGCTTCGAGAAGATTGCTGCGCTGGTAAAGCGCACGGCCGACTACAAGCACGTTCGCGTGGTTACGGTCAGCGGCGAGGTATTCTCGAATGCCGGTTCGACCATCGTCGAGGAGCTGGGCTTCACGCTGGCTGCCGGTCACGACTACCTGGTACGCCTGATGGAGAGTGGTTTGAGCGTTGACGAGGCTTCCCGCAAGATTCGCTTCTCGATGGGCGTTACGGCCAACTACTTTATGGAGATGGCCAAGTTCCGCGCTGCCCGTATGCTGTGGGCCAACATCGTGAAGGCCTACAACCCCGAGAAGAACTGCGCTGCCAAGATGTACACCCACGCCGTAACTTCGAGTTGGAACCAGACCGCTTACGACCCCTATGTAAATATGTTGCGCGGCACAACGGAGGCCATGTCGGCCACCATCGCCGGTGTCAATACGCTGGAGGTTCTCCCCTTCAACGCCGCTTATGAGGCTCCCACCGAGTTCTCGCAGCGCATCGCCCGCAACGTCGAGCTGCTTCTGAAGCATGAGTCGCACTTCGACCAGGTAGTAGACCCCGCCGGTGGTTCGTACTACATCGAGACCCTGACCCAGAGCATCGCCCAGGAGGCTTGGAAGCTCTTCCTCGAGGTTGAGGAGAAGGGTGGTTACACCGCTGCTTTCGAGGCCGGTTTCGTAGTGGAGAAGGTGAAGGCTTCGGCTGCCGCCAAGGATAAGAACATCGCTACACGTCGCCAGATTCTGCTGGGTGCCAACCAGTACCCCAACTTCACGGAGACTGCATCGGAGGATTTGTGCGCTTGCGCTGTTGAGCGTCAGGCTGCCGAGGGTAACGTGCTGACCCCCTACCGTGGTGCCATGGCCTTCGAGCAGATGCGTCTGAAGACCGATCGCAGCGGCAAGGAGCCCAAGGCCTTTATGCTGACCTGTGGCAGCCTGGCCATGGCCCGTGCCCGTGCCCAGTTCTCGTGCAACTTCTTCGCCTGCGCCGGTATCAAGGTGCAGGACAACACCTTCTTCAAGTCGGTTGAGGAGGGCGTTGAGGCCGCTCTGGCTTCGAAGGCCGAGATCGTGGTTGTCTGCGCTTCGGACGACGACTACGCAACCGTAGCTCCGAAGGTGAAGGAGCTGCTGGGTGGCAAGGCAATTCTGGTAGTTGCCGGTGCTCCCGCCTGCGCCCCCGAGTTGGAGGCCCAGGGCATCACCAACTTTATCAACGTGAAGAGCAACGTGCTCGAAACGCTCAAGTTCTACCTCAAGGAGCTTGGCATCTAAAACGCAACGAGTTATGAGAGCTAAATTTTCAGAACTGAAATATGCGGGTGCAGAGCAGACAAGCTGCTGCGCCAAGAAGGGCTGCGGACAGGTAGAGCCGTGGCTGACCGCCGAGCAGATTGAAGTGAAGGGCGGTTACACGAAGGAGGATCTCGAGGGCATGGAGCACCTGAACTACGCTGCAGGTGTGGCTCCCTTCCTGCGTGGTCCCTACTCGACGATGTATGTAATGCGTCCCTGGACGATTCGCCAGTACGCCGGATTCTCGACCGCCGAGGAGTCCAACGCCTTCTATCGCCGCAACCTGGCGGCCGGTCAGAAGGGTCTTTCGGTGGCCTTTGACCTGGCTACGCACCGCGGTTACGACGCCGACCACCCCCGTGTTGTGGGCGACGTAGGTAAGGCCGGTGTGTCGATTTGCTCGGTTGAGGACATGAAGGTACTCTTCAACGGTATTCCGTTGAACCAGATGTCGGTTTCGATGACCATGAACGGCGCCGTACTGCCCGTTCTGGC
>CAYRPL010000195.1:0-3124 GCA_964426045.1 uncultured Alistipes sp.
ATAACCAAAACTCCCCGAACCGGTAACTTCACCGCTACCATCCATCGGGTAGATACGGTCGGCATACTCGCTCCAATCTGCATCCTTTTTATAGGCCTCAATCGAAGCATTGGGGACATAGATTTTGGCACCGGGGCTGGCATAGAGGAATTGTTCTCCACCACCCGGAGGGGTCATCGGATAACAAAACAGACTCTCCAGGCCTCCACAACCATACAGCGCAACATCCCGAATCGCTGTCACTCTGCTTGGAATCGTAAGAGTGGTCAGCTCCTCGCACCCATAGAAGAGATGAGAGCCCAAGACGGTAATCTGTTCGGGAATGGTATACAAAGCCAACTCGTAGGGTGCAAAAGCAACCATCATCTCGTTCACGATTAGTGCGCGACCATCCTCGGAGGCGAAAGGACCATAAAAAGCCGTCAATTTATCACACCCCAAGAAGACTCCCTCTGCTACTCTTAGTTCACTGCCGGTTGTTACCGTCTCCAACTTACTACAATCCTGGAATGCACCGGCCTCCACAATTGTAACATGCTCGGGAAGAATGATATTTTGCAACTCGTTGCAACCCAAGAAGGCTTCAATCCCAATGGATAGAAGGCTTTCGGGTAAGGTGATCTTGGTCAAACGACTGCTGCCCCTAAAGGCCATATACCCAACCGTTGTAACGGGCCCATCAAACTCAATCACACCATAGGAATTTCCACCATACTCGGCATGGTATGAATAGGTATTTGATACGATACTTGCACCAAAAGCCTCTCGCGGGTCACTCCACAATCCCTCAAGATTGGGCTCAATGATCTCCTCATCCGTAGAGGTGTAGTAAATCTTCCAGGTCTCGGGCACCTCCTCTTCCCCATCCATCGGATAGATATAGTCGGCATACTGCGCCCAAAGCCTGGTGGTTCGGTAGCTCTCCACCGAGGCGTTGGGGACATAGATCTTGAAGGTTTCGAGAATCAGGGGGAAGGGGTGCCAATCGTATTGGTCGCCATAGGTGCCCGGGAAGATCTCGGGCTTGGGGGTGGCCGGAGTGGTTGAGAGGCAATAGACGGCCTCGAGATTTTCGCAGGCATTGAAGCAGCGAGAGCCGATCTCGGTAACGTGGTCGGGAATGGTCACCTTAAGCAGGCTGCCACAACCCGCAAAGGCCCCATCCGAGAGGGCGGTTACCCCCTGCGGGATCGTTACCTCGGTAACGGGTACTCCGTTCAGGTAGAGCGTTGCGCCATAGGAGCAGGGGTTGGATGCAGAATACATCAGGTAGCCCCAGCCGCCAAAGTCGCACTTGCACCATGCTTCAAGGCTGTTAATATGGACACTCGAAATTGAGGAACATCCGCTAAAGGCATCGGTATGAACTGCGGGCGATCCGCTTATGGTTACACTCTCCAAATAGGAGCAGTTCATGAAGGCCTGGTTGCCGATCTCGGTTACACTCTCGGGAAGAATAAGTTCGCGGAGTGCCGTGTAGGCAAAGGCCATTTGGTCAATCTTAGCAACGCTCTCGGGAAGGGTGACGCTCTCCAAGGCGGTGCATGACTCAAAAGCTCCAGTTCCGATTTGGGTTACCGCCCCGGGAAGCACGATGCTTTTGAGGGTCATCTCTCCATACATAAAACGACTGGGGATTTGGGTAACCACACCATCGTACGTAATCACGCCTCGACCGTTCTCGTAGCTGTTCGACACGATATTGAGTCCGGAGGGATTAGAGGAAGAAGTAATAATCTGTTCGTCGGTCGTGGTATAGTAGATCTTGGTGAGCTCAGGATCGACCTCCTCGGGTTGGGTAGCTATGATGGCGGGCTCGCTGATCAGATACTCCTCACCGACTTTGGCCGCGACAAAAACATAATAGGTGGTTGCCGGGGAGAGGTTGGAAACAGTAAGTTCAACGGTGGTGTTGGGCTCGATCTCATAGTCTCCCTGGAAGACGAGCTCGGGCGATATTTCGCCATAGACCCCCAGTGCCTCCTCATAGATTACCATCTGACGCACCTGCTCGACAGCGGTTGTGGTAACGCGGTATGTAATTGTGGTCGTTGTGGAGGAGAGAGCCTCTACGCTTATGCTCGGCTCCTCCTTGATTGCCTCCTCCAAGCGAATCTCCAATACATCGCGCGAGTAGCTGATGGTCTGGGTGGTGCCGTCGCCCAAGATGTCCGAGTCGGCAAAGGCACGCACATAATAAGTTACGCCCGCTTTCAGACCCGATAACGAGGCGGTAAAGGTGTTGTCGCCATCAAGGGTTGTGAGCACCGTTTCGTCGTAGGTCGTGGGGGTGTCGTCGGTGCCCCAGCAGAAACCGACGCCGTGGATTTCGCCGCCGCCCGTATCGCCCACCTTGGCCGTAAAGGTGGCAGAATTTTCATCCACCATCCGAAGGTCGGTAAGCAGTACTCCCGAGCGCTGAGGCGTGGTAAAGGTCTTCAGGGTCGAGGTCATCTCGTCGAGGCCATTGGTGGCGTAGGCAACATAGAAGTAGGTGCCGTTAATCTCCAGGTCGGTAATCTGGGTCGAGAAGGAGGCCATGCCCCCCTCCATCGGCAATACCCGGGTATCGGCCGACGAGAAATCGGAGGTCGAGCTCACCTTGAATCCATACTCGGTAATCGAGGCCTTGGCCGGAGCCAGAATGCGACCCGTCAGAATGGCCGAGGTACGCAGCAGATCGGTTGCCTCATCCACATAGATCTCGGGGGCATTGTTGATGGACTCGGGGTCTTCGTTGCAGGCAACAAATCCGAAAAGAGCCATAAGGGCCAAAAGGCCGAAAATCAAAAATCGCTTCATAATCCTTGAGTTGTTTGGGCGGGGAGCAGACCACACACACCCGCAGGATGGATGTGAATCCCCATACATTATTTATTTTACAAAGGTAGCAAAATTTTCTCTTGTTCCAAACACCTCCAACAAAAACGACTCAAAAAGTGGACGTTAGCACCCCGCACACCCGCCCCGACGAAGAGAGAGAAGAATTTTTTTGAAATTTTTTTGCAAAAATATTTGCACAGAAAAAAAACTTGCCTTATCTTTGCACTCGCAATCGAAAGATATTGCATGCCTCTTTAGCTCAGTTGGTAGAGCACGACACTCTTAATGTTGGGGTCCAGGG
>CAYRPL010000196.1:0-3106 GCA_964426045.1 uncultured Alistipes sp.
AGTTCAAGTTCAGCGACCTGGGTAAGATTTTCACCAGCAAGGTGTTCTGGTTGGTGGCCCTGATGTGCGTACTCTACTACTCGGCCATCTTCCCCTTCCAGCGCTACGCCCCCAACTTCCTGGAGGTGACCTTGGGTGTCGATTTGGAGACCGCTTCGCGTCTGTTCAGCTGCTTCCCCATTCTGGCCATGGTGCTGACCCCCTTCCTGGGTGCTTTGCTCGACTTCAAAGGTAAGGGTGCCTCGATGCTGATGCTGGGTGCGCTGATTATGATTGCCTGCCACCTGAGCTTCGCCTTTGTGCTGCCTCTGTTCCCCTACAAGTGGCTGGCTGTGCTGATTGTTGTAACGCTGGGTGTTTCGTTCTCGCTGGTTCCCGCCGCTCTTTGGCCTTCGGTTCCCAAGATTATCGACGAGAAGATTCTGGGTTCGGCCTACTGCGTAATCTTCTGGATTCAGAACATCGGTCTCTGCCTGGTTCCGCTCCTGATTGGTGCCGTTTTGGAGGCTACGGGCGGTTACACCGTACCCATGATAATCTTCGCCTCGTTTGGTGTCGTTGCCTTTATCATCGGCTTCTACCTCAAGTTGGAGGATAAGCGCAAGGGGTACGGGCTGGAGCTCCCCAACGTCAAATAGTTTGGCGTGATAAGGCTGCATTTGCGGCCTATCCCTTGCGAGCCCCGAATGGAACATACGCTAAGTATGCCCCATCCGGGGCTCACTGCACGATAGTTGCAACTACAGCCTTCTGACGCCAAACGGGTTTGAGGGTATTGATTAAAAAATCCGCCACGCGGCGGATTTTTTCATTACTCATTACTCATTGCTCATTGAATATGCTTCTAATAGTCTTTTGCACATCTCGGGCCAGGTGAAGCGGGTGGCGTGGCAGGCCATGCCGGAGCGGAGTTTCTCGAGTGTCGAGGGTGTCTGGATCTGTTCGATGGCTGAGGCGATGGCATCCACCGATGGTTCGCAGACCAGACCCGCCTCCCAATCGGGGATAATCTCGGCCAGGCCACCCACACGGGTTACGATGGTCGGGAGGTTGAATTTGTAGGCAATCTGCGTTACACCACTCTGTGTGGCAGTCTTGTAGGGCAACACCAGAAAGTCGGCCGCCGAGAAGTAGTTCTTGACCTCGGAATCGGGAACAAAGCGGTCGTGTAATATCACGCAATCCTTTAACTCGGTTGCACTAATAAGCTTTGTATAAGGCGTTTTGTCGGTGTAAAATTCGCCGGCAATCAATAGCTGCGACTCCTCCGGAATCCGCTTTTCGCATTTCAGCTTGCGCCACGCCTCGAGCAGCCAATCCAGCCCCTTATAGTCGCGAATCAGCCCAAAGAAGAGGGCGTAACGCTTTTCGGGGTCGAGGTCGAGGGCCTTGCAGGCTTCGGTGCGGTCGATTCTCTCGCCGTAGTTCTCGAACATCGGATGGGGCGAGAAGAGGGCCGGAGCCGAGCTGTAGGCCGTAAGTTCGCGGTGCACCTGCTCCGACATATAGACAAAACCATCCATCGCCCCGAGGAACCAGCGGTTGAACCAGCGGTCGAAGAAGTGGTGCTCGTGCGGCTCGACGTTGTCAATCTGGCAGATAAAGCGTGTGTGGCCGTTGCGACGGGCTAAGCGGGCAATGGTGCCGAAGCAGGGGGCCATGAAGGGGGTCCAGTACTTCAGAATCACCACATCGGGGCGCTCACGCTTCAGCCGCAGTCCCTGGCGAATCCAATTCAGCGGGTTGGCTGTATGAACACAGCGCTCGATATCAAGCCCCTCGGGGGCCGGAGCGTCGCTGTATTGGCTCTTGCCCGGAAAGAGGAGCGAGGGGTACTGCACCGTAAACGTCTTCAGTTTTACGTCGTGACCTTCACTTTGGTAGTGGGTGGCCATGGTGTGCATAATGGCGGCAAGCCCACCCCGAAAGGGATGGGCAGGGCCTAAGAATTGAATCTGCAACCGCTTATCTGCCATCTCAAAGGGCGATTAAAGGGTGCGAATCTCCGAAAAGGCCTCGGCCCAGGGGCTGCTCTCATAGGAGGCGATCGCCTCGGAGGGAACATAGAGCGTAGCGGCCGAAGGGGTGATGGTGCCCTCGTAGAGGAGCGTTGGAACTTCCACGGCATTAAGAATCACCTTGCGGAGCTTGGGGCACGAGGTGAACTGCGTATGGGCTACCCATTGGGTTGTGGCCGGCAGGGTCAGCAGCTCGAGCTGCGACTGCGGAGCAAAGGTCGAGCCTGATTGAACTTCACTGCGCTCCTGCCAGGAATGGATGTTCAGCTGGCTGAAATCGAGCGAAATATAGTTGTTATTATCGCAGATAACGGCAATCGGATTGGGGTTGGCCCCCAGCGAAAGGTTGGTCATCGAGTTGTTCGAGCACTCGAGGTTCATAAGCGAGCGGTTGGTCGTCAAATCGAGGCTCGAAATCTTTGCACCACTGCAGGTCAGCGACCTCAGCGAGCCATTGTTGTCGGTATTAAGGGTCGTAAGGCGGGTGGAGGCTACGTCGAGAATCTCCAACAGCTCAAGGCCAGTGATATCGAGCGCAAGAATCGGATTTCCCTTTAGCGAGAGCTCCTTCAACTTCGGAAGCTCTTTCAGAGAGAGCGTTGTGAGTTGGTTGCCGCCCAGCAGGAGTCTCTCCAACTCGGAGTTATAGCGCAAGTTGATACTCGTCAGGCGTGCATCGCCCAGATAGAGCAGCTCCAACTCGCTGTTGCGCGTCAGGTCGATGGTCGAGAGTTGCGATGAGGTAACAATCAGCGAGCGCAGACGCGGGCAGTAACGTAAATCGAGACTTGTGAGGTTGCTGTCCGAAATCTGCAACTCCTCCAAATCGGCACAGTAGCGCACATCTATTGCCTTCAGATTGTTATCGGTAGAGGCCACCACCAGGCGCTCTAAGCGGGCATCCCCCACCAGCAGCTCCTCAAGCTCTCAGAGGGGCACCTCCAGCTCCTCAATCTTGGTGTGGCTGATGTTCAACCGCTTCAGGCGGCTCATGTTCTGGGGCAGCACAAAGCGCAGCTCCTCAAGTCGGGTGTTGTACGAGAGGTCCAACTCGGCCATCACCGACGAGCGCACCTCTAACACCCGAA
>CAYRPL010000197.1:0-3043 GCA_964426045.1 uncultured Alistipes sp.
GTATGTTCCATTCGGGGCTTGCGAGGGATAGGCAGCAGGTGCGGCCTTATCACAACAAATGAACAAATTACATATTGTCAAGAAGCTCCTTGTAATGGTTGTACTTATCCATCATACCGGCCTCGTCGCGCAGACGGAAGCAGATAACCTTCAGAGTCTCGACTACCGACTTGCTGGGCTGGATGGCATAGGCCTTCTCGAGCCAGGGCAGAGCACCGCGGTAGGCATCGTTCACCTGAGCCAGGTCGGCATCGTAATCCGACTGACGGGTATAGCTCTTCTTGTTGATACCCTCGAGGAGCCAGTCGCCCTGAGCGGCATAGAAGATACCCTGACGGTAGTTGCTGTCGTAGGAGTCGGGGGCCAGCTCGGCAGCTTTGGCACCGGCAGCGATGGCGGCCTCGAAGTTCTTCATGTTGTAGTTGGCAAGAGCAAGGCTTGACCACATCTCAACGCTCTGGGGATCACGCTCCACGGCGGCGGTAATCATACCAATAAGCTCCGAGGGGTCACCCACGGTGGGCTCCTCCATATAGAGACCCAGGAACGAGCTGATGATGTTCTCGTTGGTCGGGTACTTCTCGATACCCTCGGTCAGGGCACCCTTGGCCTTCTGCAGCAGGGCAGCTTTGGCCTCACCCTCGTTCTGCTGGGCCTGGCCATAGTAGCTGTGGAAGAGGTAGTAGTAAGCTCCACCAGCCTGGTCGGTATAACCGTTGGCCAGAGCACGGGTCAGGCTCTGCTCGGCCAGCACAAACGAAGCGGGGTTCGAGTTGCCATCCACAACATAGAGGTAACCGGCATTGTAGAGCAGTGCGGGGTCGGCAGCAGCGCCATAGGCGGGGTGCGACATCAGATCGTAAGCCTTGGTGTAGGAGTTGGCTGCGATGTCGTAGCGAGCGGCATCGTAGTTTACGTTACCCTCCTGCTTGTAGAAGTTCACCGCCTTCTCCAGCTCGGCCTTCACCTTCGAAGCGGCTTTGGCATCGAGCTCCACAGCCTTGTTCAGGGCAGCCACCATATCCTCATAGAGGTTGGGGCGCACCTCCTTGGTCTGGGCCCAGGCTACAACCTGACCACCCTGGAGATAGACCTCCACCCAGCCATAGACATTGGCCTGGGCAGCACCCGTGCGGATGTTGGCCTCCTTTGCACTTGCGGGGTCACCCATGGCGGGCTTGAGCAGCGTCTCGAGCATGCCGGGAACGTAGAGTCCCTTGGTCGGAGCCTCGATTGCGTTGAAGATGGTCTGAGCACGCTTAATCCAGGTCGAAGCCTTAGCGTTCTTCTTGACATCCTGAATCTCGGTGTCACTCTTTGCAAGGGCAGCATTCAGCGCACCCTCATCGATCTTCTGTGCCTGCGTTGCAGGAGCAGCCAGCAGCATCGCTGCAACTGCCATCAAAAAAATCTTTTTCATCTCTGTAACTTTAAAGTTTTTGTGTGTTCTTAAACTACTCTTCAGCGGGCGTCTCTACGGATGCGGGCTCAGCTGTTTCGGTAGCTGCAACAGCCTCCGTGCTCTGAACTGCACCCTCTACACCCTCTGCACTCTCCTCCTCTTCCGAGGCGGGAACGGCCATTACCGAGGCGATGGCATCACCCTCGCGGAGGTTGATGATGCGCACGCCCTGCGTAGCTCGACCCGCTACACGAATCTGCTCGACAGAGGTGCGAATCGTCAGACCCGAGCGGTTGATAATCATCAGGTCGTTCTCGTCGCTCACCGCCTGAATCGAAATCAGCTTTCCGGTCTTCTCAGTGATGCTGATGGTCTTGACACCCTTACCACCTCGGTTCGTAATGCGGTACTCGTCCAGGTCGGTACGCTTGCCATAGCCATTTTCGCTCAGCACCAGCACATCACGCTTCTCGTCGGGTTCGAGGCAGATCATACCAATAACCTCGTCGCCCTCGTCAATCGAGATACCACGCACACCCATCGAGGTTCGACCTACGGGGCGCACCGTATCCTCGGCGAAACGGATGGCCTTACCCTCACGGGCGGCAATCATAATCTGGGCTTTGCCGCTGGTGAGCTTGGCCTCAATCAACTCGTCACCCTCGCGAATCACAATGGCATTCACACCATTCTGACGGGGACGCGAGTAGGCCTCGAGCTTCGTCTTCTTAATCGTACCATCCTTCGTACACATCACAATATAGTTATTGTTGATGTACTCCTCGTCGTTGAGCTTCTTGACGTTGATGTAGGCACGCACCTTGTCGTCGGGCTCAATCTGAATCACGTTTTGAATGGCTCTTCCCTTAGAAGAACGTGTTCCCTCGGGAATTTCGTATACCTTGAGCCAATAACAACGTCCCTTTTCGGTAAAGAAGAGCATCGTATTGTGCATCGAGGCGACGTAAATGTGCTCGATGAAGTCCTCATCGCGCGTAGCACTACCCTTGGCACCCACACCGCCACGGTTCTGCGTGCGGTACTCGGCCAGCGGCGTGCGCTTGATGTAGCCCATGTGCGAGATGGTGATGACCATATCGTCGTCGGCATAGAAGTCCTCGGGGTTGAACTCCTCCGAAGAGTAGACAATCTCCGAGCGACGCTCGTCGCCATACTTCTCCTTGACCTCCAGCAGCTCCTGCTTGATAATCTCCATCTGCTTCTCGACACTCGAGAGCACCTCGCGGAAGTAGGCAATCTGCTTATCCAGCTCCTCACGCTCGGCAACCAGCTTGCCATGCTCGAGACCCGTCAGTGCACGCAGACGCATCTCAATGATGGCCGAAGCCTGGATATCCGAGAGGTCAAACTTGTCAATCAAAGCCTGCTTGGCCTCGGCGGGGTTCTTGGCCTCGCGGATGGTGTGAATCACCTCGTCGATGTTATCCTGGGCAATCAACAGACCGAGCACGATATGCAGACGATCCTCGGCCTTCTTCAAATCGTAGCGTGTGCGGCGTACCACCACGTCGTGGCGGTGCTCCACGAAGTTCTTGACCAAATCGCGCAGGTTCAGCAGCTGCGGACGACCATTGACCAACGCAATGTTATTGACCGGGAAGGAGGTCTGCAACTCGGTGT
>CAYRPL010000198.1:0-2961 GCA_964426045.1 uncultured Alistipes sp.
TTTTAGGTTAATGAAGATTTATGCGTAAACACACACTTTTGCAGGTGACCCCTTTGTTTCCTACTTTTTCGAGGCGACGGCCAGCAGAACACCTAAGACGATGCCCAGCAGGGCGGCGAAGAGTACGCGCTGCTCGGGGGGCAGAAGGAAGGTGATGGTGTGGGCCGGGTACCAGAACAGGGGGATGGTCTTCTTGAAGACAAAGCCCCACTGAGCCTGCCAATTGAGCGAGGCGAAGCGCTCGGCCATCGGAATTGGGGTGATAAGGGCTTTCAGCGAGCCGCCACAGGCTGCGATGTGGGCGTCGGTAATCTTGTGCAGGGTCATAAAGACCGGAGCAAAGATGGTGTTCATGGCCACCGAGACAGCCAGTGCCACCCAGAGTTTATCCATCGTAAACCCGTCGGCCACAAAGGCCTCCACGGCATTCTCCATACCCATCCAGACCATAAAGAGGGGGGTGCCCTTCGAGAAGATAATCATCGCCATATTGATACCCATACCGAGGATGCCCCATACCACCATGCGGGGCAGAACTCCGAAGGTGGGGGTGACATAGTTGCCCGTGGCGATGCGGCAGCCGAGCATCTCGCCCAAAGTCGAGAGGATGCCGAACTTCAGGAAGCTCATCACCATTCCGTGGGCGGCGTTGAAGGCTTTATACCACTCGTAAAGCCCTTCAGAGAGGAAGAAGGGGGCAAAGATGGCTACAATGGCCAAGAGGAAGCAGAAGTCGGTTTTTTTCATGAATTAGGAATTAGGAATTAGGAGTTAGGAATTAGGAGTTAGGAATTATGAATTATTAAATTAGAAAATTGTGAATTGTGAATTGTGAATTGTGAATTGTGAATTGATCATTGTATTGCCCCTGAGCCGATAAGTTCGTCACCTGCATACCAAGCGGCGAACTGTCCGGCGGCGATGCCGCGTTGGGGTTCGTCGAAGCGGATGTAGAGCCCCTTTTCACGCAGCAGCAACTCGCCCTCCTGCAGGGGTTGGCGGTAGCGGATGCGGATTTGGTAGCGGCGGCTCTCGCCTACGGCCATCCGATGCTCGGGATTGACCCAATGCAGATCCTCGTGGCGGATAAAGAGCACCCGACGGTAGAGCCCCGGGTGGTTGTCACCCTCGCCGACATAGATTACATTCTCGCGGGTGTCGGTGGCCAGAATGAAGAGCGACTCTTTGCGCCCCCCGATGCCGAGCCCCTTGCGCTGACCGATGGTGTAGAAGTGGGCCCCCTGGTGGGTGCCAATCTTCTTGCCGTCACGCACCGTGAAGGGCCAGGGCTTGGCCTGCGCAGCCAGGTCGTCGTCGGCAACCTCTCGCTTGAACTTCGGCCACTCGGCCTTGATTTCGTGGATATTCCCCTCCTTGGCGGCCAATTTCTGCTGCAGGAACTGCGGCAAATCGACCTTGCCCACAAAGCAGATGCCCTGCGAATCCTTGCGCTTGGCTGTAGCTAAATGCTGCTCCTCGGCGATGCGTCGCACCTCGGGTTTCAACAGATGTCCAATGGGGAAGAGGGCGTAACGCAGCTGCTCCTGCGAGAGCTGACACAGGAAGTAGCTCTGGTCTTTGTTGGGGTCGCTGCCCGCCAGCAGTTTGTAGACCTTCTCTCCGCTCGTTGTGACCTCCTCAGCCTTGCGGCAGTAGTGACCCGTGGCCACAAAGTCGGCTCCGAGCTTGAGAGCCTCCTTCAGGAAGACATCGAACTTGATTTCGCGGTTGCACAACACGTCGGGATTGGGGGTGCGCCCCTCGGCATACTCCTTGAACATATAATCGACCACTCGGCGGCGATACTCTTCGGAGAGATCCACGACGTGAAGCGGAATATCCAGACGCTTGGCTACCAGCTCGGCAAATACACGGTCGTCGTGCCAGGGGCAGTCGCCCTCGAGCGTACCCGTCGTATCGTGCCAATTGATCATAAAGAGGCCGATGACCTCGTGCCCCTCTGCCTTGAGCAGATGGGCCGCCACCGACGAATCCACGCCTCCCGATATGCCGACTACAACCTTTGCCATGCCGAAATGTTATAACTCTAAAAGCCCCTCGGGCAGCACCAACTTGATGGTGCGGGCCTCGAAGTCGATGTGGGCGATAAACTCCTCGACGGCCGGTACCAATGCCGTGCGTCCCTCGATGGTGAGCTCGAACAGGGGGTTGGCTTCGTTGTCGTAGAAGTCGCTGATCTCACCCCGCAACTCCCCGCATACAACCTCAAAGCCAATCAAATCCTCGAGGTAGAACTCATCCTCAGCCCGCTCGTCGCGCAGCTCCTCGACAAAGAGCTCGTGGCTCAGCAGCTCCTCGACCCGACGTTCGGTCATAAGGTCAGCAAACTGCACCAGAGCCCCCGTGCGCCCTCGGCGCTCGAAGCGGTCGCAGTAGAGGGGTACCGTAAGGCCGTCGATTTGGGCAAGCAGCGCATCCTTTGTGGGGTCGAACTCCTCGGGAAAATCGGCATAGAGCGAGAGCATCACCTCGCCCTCGGCCCCAAACTTTTTGTTTATTCGTGCTACGGGAATCATCAGTATCCAAAACTTTACTCCACAAAGATACAAAATAATTATTTAATGAGCAATGTGTAATTAGAATGAGCAATTAGCAATTAGAAGTTTTGTACTCCCATTTCCCTCAGTTCTCTCAGCTCTCTCAGCTTGCACAGAACGCTACAAACAACAAAAAAAGACCTGCCTAACATTTTTTAATTGTTAGACAGGCCCTTCATCTTCTTTGTGGGAGCTGAGGGATTCGAAGCGCAGGGCTTTAGCCCAAGCTCGCGGGGATACCTCTTGGCGCAGGCTGTAAGGCCGAGCAATGAAATCATTTTATCCCCGCAACGTCTTCATTTGAGAATCGGCACTCAAAAAGCAGAGCAAACGCCAAAGGCGGATTGTTTTGTGTCTGGGCGGGGGAGCTTGCTCGCCAGACATAGGCACAAAACAAAACAGA
>CAYRPL010000199.1:0-2910 GCA_964426045.1 uncultured Alistipes sp.
CAATACCCCACACCGAATAGGGGTACATGCGAATGATATACACCTATACACGGTGACTTGAGCGTTGCGTTATTCCTCATGTGTTTGAAATTTTCCAGATTTCTTGATAAGGATCAGCGAAACACTTTCACTAAATTATGTTGCCGCCCATCGCAGACGACTTGACAAAGATAGTAAATAATAGGCAATGAGCAATGATTTAAAAGAAAATTTTGAATTTTGAATTTTGAATTTTGAATTTTGAATTTTGAATTAAAATAATTCCTCATTCCTAACTCCTAATTCCTAATTGTTTCGTATCTTTGTCTTATGATTTACGAAACAGATACTCAGACAACGGAAAATCGCCTGCGTGAGGGCTACGATGTGATTGTCATCGGAGCCGGTGCGGCAGGTATGATGGCAGCGGGTACCGCTGCACGCAGTGGCAAGCGGGTCTTGCTACTCGAGAAGATGGAGAAATCGGGCCGCAAGGTGCGCATTTCGGGTAAGGGTCGTTGCAACCTCACCAATGCCCGCCCACCCGAGGAGTTCTTGCAGCATGTGCGCACCAATGCCGACTTCTTCGAGGTTGCCTTTGCGGAGTTCAACAACAAGGCGACGATTCGCTTCTTCGAGCGCATGGGCGTCAAGCTCGACATCGAGCGTGGCGAGCGTGTATTTCCGAAGAGCGGCAAGGCGTGGGATGTAGCCAATGCGCTGCTGGAGTACTGCGTCGAGAATGGGGTAAAAATCGAGTACAACTGCCGCGTGCAGGAGGTACTGACGGCAGCCGGCAAGGTCTATGGTGTCAAGTATATGAACAAGCGCGGTTTCTCACGCAAGGAGGAGGCCCCGGCCATCATCGTCTGCACGGGCGGTGTAAGTTACCCGGGCACAGGCTCCACGGGCGACGGCTACCTCTTTGCAGCCGACTTGGGCCACACCATCGAACCGGTTCGACCCTCACTCACACCCCTCAAATCGTCGCACGCCCAGGTGAAATATATGGACAAACTGCTGCTGCGCAACGTGCGGGTCAAGCTCTTTGTCGATGGCGAGGAGGTACGCGAGGAGTTCGGCGAAATCGGCTTCTCGGAGCGTGGCATCGAGGGAGCCGTAGCGCTGCGTGTGAGCCGCGATGCGGTGGATGCCCTGATTGACGAGAAGCGCGTGAAGTTGGTCGTAGACCTCAAGCCCGGCCTCACTGAAGAGATGCTGCGAGACCGCATCGAGCGCGAGTTGCAGGAGATGCAGCCCGACGAGTTCTTCTCCGAGCTGCTGCGCAAGCTGGTGCCCAAGCCCTTGGTACTTCCCATCGCCAACGAGTTGGATATCCACTCGCGCAACTACATCCGCAAGCTCACCGAGGCCGAGAAGGAGCGCCTTATCAAGCTCCTCAAGGGCTTTGTCTTCCCCATCACGGACTACGCCCCCTTCCCCTATGCCGTTGTTACGGCAGGTGGTGTGCGCTGCGACGAGGTGAACAAGTATACGATGGAGTCGCTCAAGGTCAAGGGCCTCTACTTTGCCGGTGAGGTACTCGACTTGGATGCCAATACCGGAGGTTACAACCTCCAAATCGCCTTCTCGACGGGCCGCCTGGCGGGAATGCTCAAAAAATAACCAACCATGAAACTCAGCGGACGCACCCTCAAACAACGACTCTATGGCCTCAAGCAGTTGCCGGGCAGGGTAGCACGCGCCCGCTATTTTCGAGGCCACGGAGTTCACTCTCCCTACATCTATGCCATTGTCCGCCAAGTCTTTATGTGCCGCACCCTGCAAGGCGGGCGCGATGACTTGTACCGCGAACTGCTCGAGAATGGAGCCCCTCGTCGCCGTGCCATCGAGCTCCAGAACCTGATGCTCCACTGCGGCTATGAGGGGTACGCCATTGGCACACTTCCCGACGGCTGCCCCTACGCCATCCTGGGTAGCGAAGTGGGGGAGGCCGAGACCCTGCGCCTGGTTCAAAAGGCTGCGGAGCAACGCGCAACGCTGGTCCTTGCACGTCCCTATGACTGCCGCGAGCGCACCGAGCTCTGCCGCCGCATCATCGAGGCGCACCCCTCGACTACGGTCGATAACCGCGGCTACCTGATTATCTTCAACAACCACCTTCCGAAACAACACTTCCGCTTATGAAAGTCTACACCAAAACCGGAGATAAAGGAATGACCTCCCTGATTGGAGGCGAGCGGGTATCGAAGGCCGACCTGCGGGTCGAGGCCTACGGCTCGGTCGATGAACTGATGGCCTTTACGGCCCTGCTGGGCGACCGTATGCGTAGCGAGGAGGCTCTCTGCGACCTCACACCCCGCATCGAACAGATCAACTGCCGTTTGATGACCGTCTCGGCGCTACTGGCTGTCGGCAGTGGAGGAGAGGGCAAGGTGGCCCCCCTGGCCGAGGAGTGTATCACAGAGCTCGAAGCTCAGATCGACCAGATGCAGCAAGCCGTGCCCGCCATCACGAAGTTTACCATCCCGGGAGGCCACGTCATTTTATCGCTCTGCCACGTCTGCCGTACCGTCTGCCGTCGCTCGGAGCGAGCCACCCTTCGAGCCGCTGCAGAGCACGAAATCGACCCTGCGGCCCTGAAATATCTGAACCGTCTGTCGGATTGGTTCTACCTGCTGGGGCGCCTTACAACCGAGCTCCTGAAGGTCGAGGAAACCCTTTGGCGTCCATAAAGTTACCCAATTATTTGGTATTTCGATATTTTTATATACCTTTGCAGCCCAAACCTAAGTAACAAACCAAAGAGAGGTATTAAACTTAAAAAGAGGAATATTATGTATTGGACACTTGAACTTGCATCGAAATTGGAGGATGCACCCTGGCCCGCAACAAAGGAGGAGCTTATCGACTACGCCATTCGCTCGGGCGCACCCCTTGAAGTGCTGGAGAATCTCCAGGAAATCGAGG
>CAYRPL010000200.1:0-2900 GCA_964426045.1 uncultured Alistipes sp.
TGCGCTGACCCCACCACAGCTGGCGCGAGATGCACCAATCCTTGATGTTCTCCATCCAGTGGCGATAGATGTTTTTATACTTTTCGGGTACGAATTTAATCACATCCTCCAAAACGGCCTTCGTGGCGGGCTCGGCCAGCTCGCCCATCGAGAGGAACCACTGCATCGAGAGCTTGGGCTCGATGGCAACACCCGTGCGCTCCGAATAACCCACGTTGTTGGTGTAATCCTCGGTCTTCTCTAACAGGCCGGCATAGGCCAGATCCTTCTCGATTTGGCGACGCACGTCGAAGCGGTCCATACCGACGTACATACCCACCTTATCGTTTACCGTGCCGTTGTCGTTGAAGATGTCGATAACCTCCAGGCCGAACTTCTCGCCCAGCATATAGTCGTTTACGTCGTGGGCCGGAGTCACCTTCAGGGCACCGGTTCCGAACTCGATATCGACATACTCGTCACGAATCACCGGAATCGAGCGACCTACGAGCGGTACGATGACACGGGCGTCGGCCGGCAGATCCTGGTAGCGGGGGTCGTTGGGATTGACGCACAGAGCCGTATCGCCCAGGATGGTCTCGGGGCGCGTGGTGGCTACAATCAGCGTGCGGTCCGAACCCTCGACCTTGTAGCGCAGGTAGTAGAGCTTGCCGTGCGACTCCTTGAAGATTACCTCCTCATCCGAGAGGGCCGTCTGGGCCGAGGGGTCCCAATTGACCATGCGCACACCGCGGTAGATCTTTCCCTTGCGGTAGAGGTCGCAGAAGACCTGAATCACACTCTCGTAGCGGGCCTCATCCATCGTGAAGCAGGTGCGCTCCCAATCGCACGAGGCACCCAGCTTGCGCAGCTGCTTGAGAATCATGCCGCCATACTGCTCTTTCCAGGCCCAGGCGTGCGAGAGGAACTCTTCGCGCGTGAGGCTCGACTTCTCGATGCCCTCGGCCTTGAGTTTGGCTACCACCTTGGCCTCGGTGGCAATCGAGGCGTGGTCGGTACCCGGTACCCAGCAGGCATTCTTGCCCTGCATACGGGCACGACGCATCAGTACATCTTGCAGCGTATTGTTCAACATGTGGCCCATGTGCAGCATACCCGTCACGTTGGGGGGCGGGATGACAATCGTATAGGGCTCACGCTCATCGGGCTCGGAGTGGAAAAGGCGATTTTCGATCCAGTAGTCGTACCACTTGGATTCGATCGCTGAGGGCTGATATTTATCGGCTATCGGCATACTTTTAGGGTTTTGCATTACGTTTGTAAGGTGCAGTAATTAGCTTTTAAGCCGCAAAGTTATTAACAATCTGCTAAAATTGAAATTTTTCTTGGTGAAAAATAGTTATATTTGCACCGAATTTTAAAAAGACTATGAGTAAAAAGAACAAGATAGAGAGCTTGGAGGCCATCGAAATCGAAGATATCGGTGCCCTGCCCGAGCTTTTTGACGGCAAACATAAGATTATGCCCATCGTAACCTCGATGGACGAGCCCGACGAGGGACACAACATCCCCGAGGTGATTCCCATCCTGGCCCTGCGTACCTCGGTGCTCTTCCCCGGTTCGGTGACTCCGATTACCGTGGGCCGCGAGAAGAGTATCCGCCTGATCAAGGAGGTGAACTCCGGTTCGGGTATCCTGGGTGCCGTCCTGCAGAAGGAGGGTGAGATTGAGGATCCGGCTCCCGACGACCTCTACAAGGTGGGAACCGCAGCCCGTGTGATTAAGATTTTGGAGATGCCCAACGGCACCTACACGGTGGTTTTGAATGGTTTGGAGAAGATTGAGGTGGGCGAGTATGTCTCGACCGACCCCTATCTGAAGGCGACCGTTACGCCGCTTCGCGACTCCTCGCCCTCGGAGCTTCACAGCATCGAGTTTGATGCGCTGGTCGATTCGATTCGCGATGTGGCCCTGGGCTTGGTGAACCTCTCGCCCTCGATGCCCAAGGAGACCGCCTTCCCGATTAAGAATATCGAGTCTAAGCAGGGACTTATCACCTTTATCTGCACCAACTTAGAGTTTGCTGATGAGGATCGCCAGGCCCTGTTGGAGGCTCCGGGCCTGCTGGCTCGTGCCCGTAAACTGCTCGAAATTCTGATTCGCAACCAGCAGCTGGCCGAGCTCAAAAACGAGATTCAGGAGAAGGTCAAGCAGCAGATCGACCAGCAGCAGCGCGACTACTACCTGCAGCAGCAGATGCGCACGATTCAGGATGAGCTGGGTGACAATACCGACGAGGATATCAAGCGCCTCAGAGAGCGTGCCACCAAGAAGAATTGGGACAAGTCGGTGGGTGAGCTCTTCGAGAAGGAGGTGCAGAAGTTGGAGCGTCTGAATCCGGCTGTGGCCGAGTACTCGGTGATGATGACCTACCTGGAGCTGATGCTGGAGTTGCCCTGGAACGAGGTAACGAAGGATAACCTCGATTTGAAGGCGGCCCGCGAGCAGCTGGATAACGACCACTATGGCTTGGAGGAGGTGAAAGACCGCATCTTGGAGCATCTGGCCGTCATCAAACTCAAGGGTGATTTGAAGTCGCCCATTCTGTGCCTCTACGGCCCCCCGGGAGTGGGTAAAACCTCGCTCGGCAAGTCGGTGGCCACGGCCCTGGGTCGCAAGTTTGGTCGCATTGCCCTGGGAGGTCTGCACGACGAGGCCGAGATTCGCGGTCACCGTCGTACCTACATCGGTGCGATGCCGGGTCGTATTATCGAGACCATCAAGCGCTGCGGTTCGTCGAATCCCGTAATTATCCTCGACGAAGTGGATAAACTCACGGTCTCGAACCACGGCGATCCCTCGAGTGCCCTTTTGGAGGTGTTAGACCCCGAGCAGAATACCACCTTCCACGACAACTACCTGGACGTGGAGTACGACCTCTCGAAGGTGCTCTTCATTGC
>CAYRPL010000201.1:0-2898 GCA_964426045.1 uncultured Alistipes sp.
ATGTTGCATTTTTCCTTGCATTTTGTATAGAGCAATATATGAATGAGAAGGGACTCTCTCACGAAGAGACGGTGTCTCTCTTGACAGACTGTGGTGCTCTTGACTATTTAGCAGAGCATTTCGAGATTCTGCACACACAAAGCCATCAATGGATTATTGAAGACATTGACGAGTATATTAAGGAACGAAAGGAGAAATAGATATGAGAATCTATCATGGTAGCATCGAGAAAGTAGAAACCCCTGAAATCAGAGAGTCCAACCGCACTCTTGATTATGGGCAGGGTTTCTATACTACAACCTCATATGAGCAGGCTGAAGCCTGGGTGAAGCGAAGAATGAGCGAAAAGCGAACTTCTCAAGGCTATGTTTGTGTCTATGATTTTGATGAGGTCGCTTTGCAAGAACTGAAGACTCTTATATTTGAACAGCCGACAGAAGAATGGGTGGATTTTGTGATGAAGAATCGAACTCAAAAGGGATATATCCACGAGTACGACATTGTATATGGTCCAGTCGCAAATGATCGTGTTTATGCAGCATTTGCGCTCTATGAAGGAGGTTTGATAAATAAGCAAGCTCTAATTGCAGAGCTGAAAGCATACAAACTCGTAGACCAATATCTGTTTCACACAGAGAAGGCACTGCAAACATTAACTTTTATAGAGACAAAGGAGGTTAGGTAATGAATCTGAATATCACACAAGAGAACCTTTATCTGCTCCTGCCATCTAAAATGAGCTGGTTGGCAACTATGCTTGCAGATGACAAGGGAATCAGCATAGTAGAGGCTATTAAGATGCTCTACACATCATCGTTCTACGCGCGTTTGGCAGACGAGTCCACGAAGTTGTGGCACCTCGGACCAGTTGCTTTGTATGAGGAATATTTGGCTGAAAATTAGAGAATTTTTTACCCGAAATTTCAGTGTAGAAAACCGTATCAGTGAGTGCAGAGTGAGTCTGAAAAAGTGCCCTCTGGGCGCGTCTGGTGCAGAAACCGACCATCCCAGCGGGATCACGAAAGCGACAACTTTGGTTGTTTTATTTGGTGTTGGTTGATGCCCCGCTGTTGTGTGTTGCGGGTAGCTCTGCCGATCAATTCGCAGCTCCTTTGCCGTTGTTATGGCAGGAAGAGTTGCTGGGTGAAGAGTTGTTTGAGCAGCGACCAGATTTGGTGGGTCAGGGCGGCATCGAGACCTTGGGCCACGAGCCACGAGATGACGCTGCCGATCAGCATATTGACCCAATCTTTTTTGGTCAGGCGGTCGCCCATTTCGCCCAGGTGGTCGATGCGTGCGGTGAGGGTTTGGAGTTGCTCGCGGTGCAGACCTATCTCGGCGAGTTGCCCCTTCAGGCTCGCCAGGCGGCTCTGTAGTTCATGCAGCTCGGCCATCGAGAAGTAGGCCTCGGAACCCACCGAGCCAAATGCCAGCGCCTCCTCCGAGAGAATCTGCTCCATCTGCTGCCAGCGGTCCACCGATTCGAGTTCGACCTTCAGCAGCCCGAGCCACTCCTCGAAGTACCTCTTGCACTCCAGGAAATCGGCACAGAGTTCGAGACGGTGACTTGTCGAGGGGAAGCAGTCGATGCAGCAGAACCAATTGAAATCATCCTCTGCATCCTCGAAGCGAAAGGCATACTCCACCTGGGGTCGATATCGAACGCTGATGCCGCTCACTGTCGCCGAGTCGAGCCCCAGCCGAACCCCTTCGTGGTACTCAAAGAGGGCCGGCTGCAGCCCCGCCTCCTCAATCAACCCATAGAGCACATTCTTCTGTATCTTCGAGAGCTTCCTCATAGCCTCCTAAACACCTGTTGCTCAATCCTATTCGCTAAAGTCGTAGCCAACAATCGCATCGGCATAGTCGCTCCAACCCTCTGCCATCTTGTAGGTCTCAACGTAGGCATTAGGTACGTAGATTTTGCGACCCGAGGCATTGGTATCAAAAGCTTTCCAAACATCCTTATTGTAAGTAATTGCGGGCGGAGTGACAACCGGGCAGTATACCTCTGCAAGTCCCATGCGCTGCAAAAAGCCGCAAAAGCGAGCAGACAAAGAGTATAAAACTTTTTCATGGTTGTAGGTTTGTTTCGGTTGTTGGTTGGATAGGTTTCACAAAGATAAGAAAATAATTTCTCAATAAGCAACCTTCAAGCGGTTTGGGTGCGAAAAATGAGAAACGGGCCGCATTTAAACGCTTTTCAAAGTGGCTTCTCGAAGAAATAATCGGAAAATTTAAAATAATTGTGAATTGAGAATTGTGAATTTTGAATTATTTCGTATCTTTGTTATTTGGAATGGTGTGTGGAGCGCAGTCTGCACCCCGAAAACCGGACAGAGTAGGGTAGTGCTCTACTTGTGGGAATTAGGAATTAGGAATTGGGAATTTCTCAGTCATCCCGAGGAGGGCTTCAGCCCGACGTGGGGATCTTTTCCAAGCAAAAAGATTGCCACGCACCTAAGGTGCTCGCAATGACTGATAGTAAGGAATTGTGAATTGACGCACGCCCACGCCGACAGGGTCTGCACCCCCAAACCGGACAGAGTAGGGTAGTGCTCTACTTGTGGGAATTAGGAATCAGGAATTAGGAATTAGGAATTAGGAATTAGGAATTAGGAATTTCCTTATAACCCCTAATGCCTCTAATGCCCCTAATGCCCCAAAAGAATAATTTTGAATTTTGAATTCTGAATTACTCTTTCCTACTTGACGGAAACGAAACAACGCAACATAAACTTATAAACTTTAAATAGAATTAAGACATGTGTAAAGCCCTTATTATTGGTGCCGGAGGTGTGGGCACCGTGGTTACGCAGAAGATTGCGGCCAACCCCATCTTTACGGATGTGATGCTGGCCAGCCGAACCAAGTCGAAGTGCGACGCCGTAGCCGAGG
>CAYRPL010000202.1:0-2869 GCA_964426045.1 uncultured Alistipes sp.
TGGCAAAGGCCTCACCGTCGAGCTTGCGACGAATCAACTCCGTACCGGAGGTGATGTTGCCCCACTGATCCGAACCTCCGAGCTGCACCGTGCAACCGTAGTTCTGGTAGAGGTACAGGAAGTCGTAGCCCTGCACCAGCTGATAGGTGAACTCGGTGAAGGACATACCGTCACCCTCGCCGTTGAAGCGCTTCTTGACCGAATCCTTGGCCATCATGTAGTTTACGGTAATCAGCTTGCCGATATTGCGGATAAAATCCAGGAACGAGAACTCCTTCATCCAATCGTAGTTGTTCACCAGGCGGGCGGCATTCGGGGCATCCGAATCGAAGTCGAGCAGCTTGGCCAACTGACGCTTGATGGCCTCCTGGTTGTGGCGCAGGGTCGCCTCATCGAGCAGGTTGCGCTCCTGCGACTTGCCACTCGGGTCACCAATCATACCCGTAGCACCTCCCACGAGGGCCAGGGGCCGGTGACCACACAGCTGGAAGTGCTTCAAAATCATCACACCCACCAGGTGACCAATATGCAACGAGTCTGCCGTGGGGTCAATACCCAGGTAGGCCGTCGTCATCTCCTTCTGCAACTGCTCCTTGGCGCCGGGCATAATCGTATGAATCATACCACGCCACTCCAACTCTTCTACAAAGTTTTTAATCTCCATATCTCTATTTTTTTAGCTTTCAGTAAACAATTTTCGGCTCTCGGTTTTCGGCTCTTAGCTCTCGGCCTCCAGACCCAGGGCCTTTTTCAGCTCCAGCAGTTCGGGGTTGCGCTCCGTTAAGTAGGCCACGCGATCCTCCAAACGAATGGGCAGCGAGGAGCGCATCTGCTCGTTGAGCGTGAGCTCCAACTCCAGAGGCGAGGTGACTCCCGCCACCTCCATCATTCGGGTCAGCAGCTCGGTACGCGAGCGGAGAATCTCCTCCTGCAACTCCGAGGTGGGCACCGCCACCTGCACCCGATTCTTTTCAAAGCGCATCTCCGAAAAGACCGCAGCAAAACGGGGTCTCATCTCGCGAATCGCCTCCAGCAGGGCCGCACGGGCCGCATGGAGCTTCTGTTCACACTGCGCATCCACCACTACGGCCGCCTCTTCACGCTTCACCTCGACCGACTCGGTGCGACCTCCGGCCATCAGCTCCGTGAGCGAAATCAGCGGAGTGCGGGCCGTGCGGGGCTTGGCGGGGGCCTTTGCCGCCACCTCGCTCTGCGGCTCGGGCTGCACAGTTGCCTTCACCTGCGGCTGCACCACCGGCTCGAGTTTGGGCTGGGGCTGGGGTGCCGGCTGCGGCTTGGGGGAGTGCTGAGGCTGCTCGGCAGGCTGCGGTGCAGCCGTCGTAGCGGCGGCCGGTGTCAGCTCGGGCAGCGGATAGTCGGCCGCTACAAAGGGGGTTGGGGTGTCGCTATTTTTTTTTTGACCGAGACCGGCAATTTTCATCAGTCCCAGCTCCACCAGAAGGCGTTGATTCGACGATTGCCTAATCTTGCCATCCATATCGGTCAGTACATCAATCGCTCCAAAGAGGAAGCCGACATCACAACCCTGGGCTTGCAGTCGGTAACGCTCCAGCAGGGTTCCGGTCATCTCAATAAGTTTCAGGGTCGCAGGGTCACGGGCCACCAGCAAATCGCGCAGGTGGCGATTGAGGCCCGAGAGGAAGGTCTGGGCCGAGAATCCCTTCGAGAGCACCCGATCAAAGGTGAGCAGCACCTCGACATAGTTGCCGGCCGTCAGTTGCTCCGTAACACGGAAGTAGGTGTCGTAGTCAAGCACATTGAGGGTCTGGGCCACCGTCTGATAGCGAAGCTCCGAGCCGCAGAACGAAACAGCCTTGTCGAACATCGAGAGGGCATCACGCATACCCCCATCGGCCTTCTGGGCAATGAGGTTCAGCGACTCATCGTCGGCCGTCACCCCCTCCTGCGAGGCGATATAACGCAGATACTCCACGGCATCCTCCACGCGGATACGGTTGAAATCGTAGATCTGACAGCGCGAAAGGATGGTCGGAATAATCTTATGCTTCTCGGTGGTAGCCAGAATAAAGATGGCGTGTGCGGGCGGCTCCTCCAAGGTCTTCAGGAAGGCGTTGAAGGCCGCCTGGGAGAGCATGTGAACCTCGTCGATGATAAAGACCGAGTAGCGGCCCACCTGCGGAATGATGCGCACCTGCTCAATGAGCGAGCGAATGTCATCCACCGAGTTGTTCGATGCGGCATCCAACTCGTGGATGTTGAGCGAGCGGTTCTCGTTGAAACTGCGACACGACTCACACGCATTGCAGGCCTCCGAGCCGTTGGGTTGCAGGCAGTTGATCGCCTTGGCAAAGATACGGGCACAGGTGGTCTTACCCACACCGCGCGGACCACAGAAGAGGTAGGCGTGCGCCAATTGGCCACGTTCAATGGCATTCTTAAGGGTCGATGTAATGTGCTTCTGCCCCACCACCGACTCGAAAGTCGCGGGTCGGTATTTGCGGGCGCTGACTACAAAATTCTCCATAACTCCACAAAGGTACAAAATAATTCAAAATTCGATATTCAAAATGAAGAAAAATGGCGATTTTTCTTCTCTTGCGGAGGCAGGAGCCAGCGTGTTTTTTTATTCGCAACCATTTTCTTTGGCTATTCAAAATTATTTTTCTATATTTGCGGGGTCTGTCGGCGTATAACCGCACGCTGACAGGCAGACATAGTATTGATGAAAGTGTAATCGCTTTTATCCTTGGCTGGAAATCTGGAAAATTTCAATGACACAAGGAGAGCAACACACTCGTCACCTTGTATTGGTGTATGTCGGGCGCACTTCTTGGAGCCTGTCTAACAATTAAAAAATGTTAGGCAGGTCTTTTTTTGTTTGAGCCTA
>CAYRPL010000203.1:0-2858 GCA_964426045.1 uncultured Alistipes sp.
TAATCAAAGATGTTGAGCATGATACCGTATTTGTTGGTATTCCAGGTGGTAGTTTCATCCCTGTAGGTAGGATGAGACTCGAAGTTCGCATCAATGGTATTGTTGAGAACCTTCACGGCACAGTTTCCGGCGTAGATCATCAGCGCCTCAGCAGTATTGTTCTGCACCACAACCTCGGTCTTGCATGCGAAAACGTTGATCTGAGAGAGCACTTTGAAGTTCTGAACGGTAACATTGCCGCTTCTCTCGCCGACGGGAGTATTTGCATTGTCGATCAGAGCGCCGTTCTGGGTGATGATCAGCTCATTGATGTTGGTAGCGCTGGAGCCGTCAAAGGTAACGTTCTCAACGCCAACTGCCATCACAAGGCTTACGTTCTTAGCGTCGAAATCTCCAACAAGGGTATACTTTGTGTCGCTTGCAATGGTAACGTCAGCGTAGTCATCGGGGGTGAGCTTCACAGCCTTCATCACAGCAGGAATACCAATCCTGTTGTCCATGTAGATAATGTAGCTGTCGGTCTGAGCGCCCTCACGAGTAGGATCCACAACGCCGAAACCGATGTCCATAGCGGAAGTATAAGTATCCTTATAAACCTTCTCGCCGGAAACTGCGTTCACAGTGCTGTCCTTGATCTCGCCGGTCAGAGCAGCATGGTGATAACCGGTGCCCACGCCAGCTGCGTACTGACCGCCGGTAGCATTGATGGTAGAACCGCTGATGTTGATAGTGCAGATGGGCTGGTTCTCATTGCAGTGGGTGTCATAACCGGAGCCGATACCAGCGCCGTAAGCACCACCCTGTGCGGTGATGCTGGAATTGGTAATATTGATGGTCGTACCGGATTCGCTAGCGCCACTGCTGATACGGCTGCCGCCGATACCGGCAGCGGAAACGCCGCCTTCAACATAGCCGATGGTAGAATTATTGATATTTACAGTCGTGCCGTTCCAGTAAATAGCGCCAATGCCGGCGGCCTTGGAACCACCAACAGCCTTGATGATGGTAACATTTTCCAGCGTGATATTTGCACCACCGATAGCAGGAGCACCGGTAGGAGCATCCTTATAGTACTTCGTGTCGGTGCCAACGCCGTAGACATAGCCACCGGCAACATAATCAATGGTAATGCCGCTGATGCTGACAGTAGCGCCCGTAGCACCAATACCGTAGGCATGATCACCCTCGCCAACAGCGGTCAGATTGCCGGTGCCGGTGATGTTCAGCGCAGTGCCGGTGATGGCGGACATACCATTCTCCGTCGCCTTCACAACAACATTACCCAGGATCACAATATTCGTGGCAGTGGTCTCATCTTCCTCTGCAGTCAGTGCCACGGTTGCCGCGGCGCTCTCCTGAATGGAAGCAATGGAAACATTGCACAGGGTCAAGGTACCGGTATAGCCAGCGGGAACATAGAGGATGCCATTGGGCTCAATGCAGTTGACCAGCGTAACATCCTTGTTCTCAGCCAGCATAGCATTCGCTTCCGCGACCGTAAAAACCGCAGCATCCTGATCGTAGTACTTGTTAAAGCTATCCTCCTCGCTCACCAGTTGGGTAGCGAACAGGTTGATGCCCAGGTCAATGGAAAGCACCTTGCCCTGGTTTTCGTTGTTCATGTTGTAGTCGTTGTCATCGGTACTGGGTTCCCAGTAGATAATAACCGTGTAGGATTCCGCGGCATCGCCTGCTTCCATTTCGCCGTTCAGGGTAAAATCCTTCAGATTCTGCCACTTGTTGGTGCCGGCAGCGATGGCAGCTTCACGGGTGGTGACATCTTCAGTCACAACAGCGACCTTCAGAACATCAGACAGACCCTTGCCGTTGACCTTCACCTCGTTGGTGAAATTCACGGACATCTGATACTTCAGAGCCAGGTTGCCCTTATTCACAACTGTCAGGTTTTCGTAGGCCACCACACCGGGCTCCCACTTGATGGGCTTGCCATCTTCCGCATTGAACAGCGTCTGTACGCCTTCAATGCTGTTGCCGTCAGCAGTCAGGACATCCACATCCAGATTGCCGGCGATGATCTGGTTCACACCGGAATTGACTTCGTCGGTGAACCACGCAAAAGTTGTACCAATCAGCATACTGCAGCACAGGATCAGGGCGATCACAGAGCTAAACAGCGCTTTTTTGGTATTCTTGCTGTTTGTCATTTCAAATTTTCCTCCTTATTGATTTTTCAGACAAACTATGTAAAGAGTAGAGTCACTCGATACAACAAAAGGGAACGGACGGCACGACAAAGCTGTACATAGTTTGTCATTTATGTGTAAGAGAAAACTCCGGTGCCGAGCCGTCTGTTCTTGCGGAAGACAATCGTTTATCATGGTGCGTTATCCTCCCTCCGCTGAAATGCGAAGCGTTTCAGCGGAAACAGCGGCGCGCGCCGCTGTGACTGGAAAATTGCCCACGATTCTCCAGTATGCTTACATTGTATATCATCCACCCCAAAAATTCAAGTTTGATTTCAAAATATGACTTGTCGCTTTGACGGAAACTTCTTCCTTTTTTCTCCTTTTTTTGGCTGTAATTTTCTATATCTGGGTGTTGCATTTTTCTTCCTGTCAATGCTATAATAGCTTTGGAATTATGCCCTGATGGGTAAACTATAAAATAAATAAAGTGAGGTATTCCTACGATGATAGCTTACAGCGAAAACATCCAGGTTATTAGCGGTAATTCCAATCCCAAGTTTACGGACACCATCTGCAAAGAACTGGGCATTGAGATGGCCCAGGCCACTGTCCGCCACTTTGCCGACGGCGAAGCATCCGTCTCTTTGGAGGAGACCGTCCGCGGCGCCGACGTTTTCCTGATTCAGTCCACCTGCAAGCCTGTCAACGACA
>CAYRPL010000204.1:0-2854 GCA_964426045.1 uncultured Alistipes sp.
TAGGCTCAAACAAAAAAAGACCTGCCTAACATTTTTTAATTGTTAGACAGGCCCTTTGTGTATCACGAGGGCAAGGACAAAGGTGCCGCCTAAAACAAAAAACAGGATGGGGTGGTGTATCAACACACCACCCCATCCTATGGCCAATTCCCAAACGGAAATTAAGCGTACTTGAAGGTCGACTCGTCCGAAACGGTCAGCTTCTTACGACCCTTGGCACGACGTGCGGCCAATACCTTGCGACCATTAACGGTTGCCATACGCTGACGGAAACCGTGCTTGTTAATACGCTTGCGGCGCGAAGGCTGGTAAGTTCTTTTCATTGCCATAGCTATCTCGTTTTTAGTTATTTATTCTACAATAAATTACACTTTGCGGAGTGCAAAGGTAAAACGATTTTTCGGATTTACAAAACTTTTTTATAAAAATTCGTCACAAAAGCGTCTGAAGGCCCCTCAAAAGGTTATTTCGAGCGCTTCAGCGCCTCGATAAAATCGGGGTGCAGGGCCCACAGAGGCTCGGTTTGCAGCCACAACTCGCGGGCTCGGGCCTCGGATGAGGGGCGCTCGGAGTTGATGTCGCGCACAAAGTTTTCATCCGTCGGGTGGCGCTCGGCCGTGAACTCTGCGAAGTAGGGGCTCAGGCGGCTTCGCAGGTTGCGCAACTCACCCTCAGGGAGGGTTGCGGTGCGACGAAATGCCGCCCAGAGTTGCAGAATCGAGCGGCCGGCCTGCTTATCGGATATATCGTTCAGCAGCTCCTCGTAGAGTTCGTACTCCTCCAACTCAACGTAGTCGAAGGCCAGGAGCAGCACACCCTCGAGGTGATCTTCGGGGTCGAGCTCCAGGAGCAGCTCCAGGAGGGCCGCCGAGAGCTCGAAGTCGCCAATCAGGAAGTGGTCGATGGCCGAGCCATGAATCAGCTCGAGGGCTGCGCGGCTGTTGGCGTGGTTGAATTCGAGGTTTATCTCCTCGCCTTCGGGCAGGAGCTCCTCGATAAGCTGCACAGCGCGGTAGCGCTCCTCACAGGCCTCGGCAATGCGCCCCGTGCGCTGCAACTCCTCGGCGGTGCGCAGGCGTTTTTGGAAGTTCCAGGGGCCTACGCCCTCCAACTCGAAGGTCTGCTCCGAGGTGGGGTTCAGGGTCGGTTTAGGGGCGTTTTTCATCGGCTGCGGGGCGTAACAGGGGGCGTGCAACGAGGAGGATAACCAGCGTCAGCAGAGCGCCCAGGCCATAGGCTACGGGGCGGTTGGCCATACCGAACATCAGGGGCGAGATAAAGATGTAGGAGGCGCAGACGAAGGTCATAAAGAGGGCCGGCAGCAGACCGATCCAGATGGGCTTGCTACGACGTGCCAGGTAGACCGTAATAGCCCAGAGGGTGATGGCCGCAAGGGTCTGGTTGCACCAGGCAAAGTAACTCCAGATGGTCTGGAACGGGAGGGCCAGGATGATAACCAACGCCAGCGCAAAAAGCGGAACACTGATATAGATGCGCTTCATCAGGCTCTTCTGCTCGATGTGCAGGAAGTCGGCGACGATGAGTCGGGCCGAGCGGAAGGCGGTATCACCCGAGGTGATGGCACAGGCGATGACGCCAAAAATCACCAGCGTAGCGATAGCCGGACCCAGGGTCTCGGTGGCAATCATATCGACCAGCACCGCAGCATTTCCTCCGTTGGCAGCAATGGCCTCGTTCAGCCCCTCGACACCACCCCAGAAGGCCATACCGATAGCGGCCCAAATCAGGGCTACAACACTCTCGGCAATCATGGCCCCGTAGAAGATCGAGCGGCTCTGCTTTTCGTTGGTGATGCAGCGGGCCATCAGGGGCGACTGCGTGGCATGGAATCCCGAGATGGCACCACAGGCGATGGTCGTAAAGAGCATCGGGAAGAGAGGGAAGCTCTTCGCATCGTCAATCATATTCGTTAGCGACGTAAGCTCGGGAATCACATAGCGGTCACTCTCCAAAAGGAGCACATAGAGGATGCCGACAGCCATAATCAGCAGGGCCAGACCGAAGATGGGATAGAAGCGGCCGATAATCTTGTCGATGGGCAGCAACGTGGCCAGGATGTAGTAGACGAGAATCACCAGCAGAATCACAAGCAGCATCCAGCTGTATCCCCCAAAGGCGGTCACCTCGAGGGCGGGAATGTCCAAACGGAAGTCAATCAGGTTGGCGGGCTGCGAGAGGAAGACGGCACCCACCAAGACCATCAGCAGCACCGAGAAGATGCGCATAAAGGTCTTGACCTGCGGGCCCAGGAGCGAGCCAATGGTCTCGGGGAGGCTCTCGCCCTTGTTCTTGAGCGAAATCACACCCGCCACCATGTCGTGCATGGCACCCAGGAAGATACCTCCGAGGGTAATCCACAGAAAGGCGACGGGGCCATAGGCGGCACCCAACACGGCACCAAAGATGGGCCCGAGGCCGGCAATGTTGAGCAGCTGAATCAAAAAGACCTTCCAGCGCGGCAGGGGCAGATAGTCCACCCCGTCATAACAGGTCTGCGAGGGCACGGGATTCTTGCCGTCCACCTCACAAACACGCTCCAAATAGCGTCCATAGGTAAAGTAAGCCCCCACCAACAGGGCCATGCAAACCAAAAAAGTTATCATACGTTCTAATTTTTTTAAATTCTTCGTGTAAAGGTACAAAATAATTCAAAATTCTAAATTCTAAATTCAAAATTATTTTTAGCTGTAAGCTGTTTGTCCATTTTAACCACAAAAGATTATCCATCTTCTCGCAGTGGTAAACGCACATATTATTCGATTTGCATAATTCAAAATAAATAAGTAACTGTTTGAATTTTATTGAAAAATATTTTTATGCAAACATATAATAT
>CAYRPL010000205.1:0-2804 GCA_964426045.1 uncultured Alistipes sp.
GTAGGCCACAAACTTGTCGTTGTCCGTAGCCTCCTTATCCTCCAAAATGTTGCGCAGCTTCTGCAGGTGCGAGGCACGCAGATAGAACGAAACATCGCTGTAAGCGGCCTTCGACAGCACCTCCAGACCCTTGGGGTCTACCTTCAAAATCTTACGGCCGTCGCACTCGACAACCTTCACATAATCCTTCGTCAAAAGACGATACTCGGTCTTGTCCTCCACAATAGGGTAGGGCTCCTGATAGATGAAATCAGCCATTTCTAACTTAAGGTTTTCTATTTTTGTTGTGTTCGTTGTGTTTGCTCTATTTGTTGTTAAAGTTCTTCCGGCACTCGGCTTGCCGTTTTGTACACCCTTGTACAATTTGTGTTGGTCGGTTATGGGTATACAACCTGCAAATTTAGCAAAAAGAAAATATTTTGCCAAACTCTGTGGGGCGAAAAAAGAGCCCCCGAAGTGATTTTTCTTTATTCGAGGGCTTATTTGTGGTTTTGGGTTGGGCTATCTGCTGCCGAGCGTGTATTGTTTCAGGTGAGATTGGATAAGCGTTTTGACTTGCGGCCACCGTGCAGAGGTGAACATGCGTGGCATGGGGTCGCTTTCGGCATCGTCGAAATAAGCCAGGCTCTTCAAGGCGATAAAACTCGATGCGTCAGGGTATTTCTGTTCGTAAAAGCACAATAACTCCTCCAAACTATAACGCTCTAAAAGAGCTGCAATATCAATAAAATCTTTTCGAGTTCCGCGACCCACAACTGCTGCAATCTTCATTGCGGCAATATCTTCAATCGAGGCCAAACGAACCCCCTCCTCCTCCATCTCGGGAGCCAACCATTGATACCGGTAATCCACCAAATCGACTTTGATGCCATCCATCAGATAGAGATGTATCTTGGGGCTGTTGCGCAAGGTTGTAACCGTTGTAATCTGACACAAGGCCTCGGTTAGCTCCTCGTGTGTTGCCTCGATGGGACCAAACAGGTCAATATCAACACTTTGACGATGGCCGATCTGAAGCGCCAACGAAGTGCCTCCTACCAATCGGGTCTTGGCAAGTTGGGGCATCTGTTGCAACCGCCTTAGAAGGTGCAGTGTTGCGGGCTCGATTGTGCGAAGGTATAGCATCGGAATTCGGTTTTGGACAGACCGGAAAGGGTAACCAGAAACGACAGGGCGCGTTTGTCGAGCGTGCGCAGTGTGCGGGCAATTTCGACGATGCGCTCCACTCCATAGAGCTCTTTCAGAAGGTTCCAATCGCGTAGCGACCCATACTCCAGCACGCGGCGGATCAAAAAGGCGGCATGTTGCTCGGGATCAATCTCTGAGCAATGCACATCCCAGAAAAGATTCTGGGAGAAACCTTCTATGGATTTTGTTCGTTTCATTTCGTTTGCAAATATAAGCAAAAACAACGCAAACAACGTGCTTTTTCGGGGTGAAAAATGGGCTTTGCTGTAAAAAAAGAGGTAAAGGCACTTTTTTTTCAAAAAATTTAGTAACTTTGCGCAGTTTTTGGAATCTGCTTCGGATTCCGACTCAGAAAGGTAGTATTTTAGGTTAAACACATAAAAACTAATCAGTATGATTTCGTACAAGGAACTGGGCCTCGTGAATACCCGCGAGATGTTCAAGAAGGCCGTTGATGGCGGTTATGCCATCCCTGCATTCAACTTCAACAACATGGAGCAGCTGCAGGCAATCATTATGGCTTCGGCCGAGACCAAGTCGCCCGTGATTCTTCAGGTATCGAAGGGTGCCCGTCAGTATGCCAACCAGACCCTGCTGCGCTACATGGCCGAGGGTGCCGTGGAGTATGCCAAGGAGCTGGGCTGGGAGAATCCCCAGATTGTCCTCCACCTGGACCACGGTGACAGCTTCGAGACCTGCAAGAGCTGTATCGACATGGGCTTCTCGTCGGTGATGATCGACGGTTCGCACCTCCCCTACGAGGAGAACGTAGCCCTTACGAAGAAGGTTGTAGAGTATGCCCACCAGTTCGACGTAACCGTTGAGGGTGAGCTGGGTGTGCTGGCCGGCGTTGAGGATGAGGTTTGCGCCGAGGAGAGCCACTACACCAAGCCCGAGGAGGTTGTAGACTTCGTGACCAAGACCGGTTGCGACTCGCTGGCCATCTCGATCGGTACCTCGCACGGTGCCTACAAGTTCACCCCCGAGCAGTGCACGCTCGATCCTCAGACCGGTCGTCTGGTACCCCCTCCCTTGGCTTTCGACGTGTTGGCCGCTATCGAGGAGCAGCTCCCCGGCTTCCCCATCGTACTGCACGGTTCGTCGTCGGTTCCCCAGGACGAGGTTGATACCATCAACAAGTATGGCGGTGCTCTGAAGGCTGCCGTAGGTATCCCCGAGGAGCAGCTGCGCAAGGCTGCCAAGAGCGCTGTTTGCAAGATCAACATCGACTCTGACTCGCGTCTGGCCATGACCGCCGCTGTGCGTGAGGTCTTCGCCACCAAGCCCGGTGAGTTCGACCCCCGCAAGTACCTCGGTCCCGCCCGCGATAACATGAAGAAGCTCTACATCCACAAGATTCAGAATGTTTTAGGTTCGGACAACAAAGCCTAATTTTTTGTGATAGTGCCCACCTGTGGCACTTCCCTCATCGGGGCGAATGGGCAGTACGCTTAGTACAGCCCATCCGCCCCGATTTCGCGAAGCACCGCATCTGGGGCGCTCTGACAAAAAATTTATTGTGATAAGGCGGCATTTACTGCAGCTAACCATAAAAAGCAACAATGAGCCTGTCTAACAAGTTTTTTGTTAGATGGGCTTTTTGTATATTTGTGACG
>CAYRPL010000206.1:0-2788 GCA_964426045.1 uncultured Alistipes sp.
AATATACTAAATAATACGCTGATTAACAATGGATTAATTTATAGAACTTGCCTTAAGAAATTAGTAGATCGTTCACACAGAGTAACAATAGCACTTTTTTGATTTTTACCGAGAATAAGATCCATTTCCCAATCGCCAAATCTCTGTCCGTTAGCCTCAACTGGTCGTTGATGGATACTTGTACGATTAAGAATAGCGGTTGGTTTAGTTTCTCGTTTTCGTCTTTTATGATGTCTATATTTCAGGCGATGTCGGCAATGTTGCACGAGTTCTCCGGAGGTATCACTGCGTATAACACGATAGATGGTTTCGTGCGAGATGGAGACACCTTGCTTTGCAAGATAGCCAGATATCTGCACAGGCGACCAATCCTCTTCAACGAGCAATTTGAGGGCTCGTTGAAGGATTGGTCGAGGCGTTAAACGATTGTACACCACTCTTTCACGGCGTTCGAGGGCCATTTCGTGAGCAAGACGCCAAGTGTAGTCCCCACTGTTATTTTTGTTGCGCTTTACTTCGCGTGAAATAGTTGAGACACTAACATCTATTTGTTTCGCAATAGCAGAAAGTGTCATTTTGGCTTGCAATCCCAATTTAATTGCGTACCTTTGTTCCGAGGTTAGTTGCTTGTACATATGACAATACAAAAGTAGTTAATCTTGGGGAGACTTCGGTCTCCTTTTTTTGTATTGTCGTTGATCCTTTATTTTGCACTTCGGTTGTGAATGTAAATTATTTTTAGCGGTCAGCTTTTGGAATTAGGGATTACTTCAATGAGCAATGAGTAACGAGCAATTGTTTTGGCCTATTGACTGGGAGGGCTGGGAGAGACTGGGATGACTGGGATGATTGGGGTGGCCTTTTTTACACTACAACTCCTTTCCCCAGCAACTCCCAGCAACTCTCAGTAATCCCAGTTGAATTTTGAATTTCCCTCAGTCATCCCGAGGAGGGCATTAGCCCGACGTGGGGATCTTTGCCATGCAATAAGAAGATTGCCACGTCGCTACGCTCCTCGCAATGACTGCAGGAAGTAATTTTGAATTGTGAATTTTGAATTGTGAATTTTGAATTTTGAATTTTGAATTGTGCCCCCCCCTCTTCATTCTGCTCGGCAGATGCCAACAAAAAAACCGCCCTTTGCAGGCGGCTTGTGGTTGTTGTTCCTGATGGCTTAGAGGAAGCGGGCGGGCATCTCGGAGCGAACGCTGCTGGCGGGCTTGGCGGCCGAAACAATCTCGCTCGGAATCTCGGTGAGGATGTCATAGGTCGAGACCTCCGAACCGGTGGTCCACTTCATCTCGTCGGTCTTCAGCGAGGTGATCGAGTAGGTAGCCGACCAATTCTCGCCGTCGCTATACTTGCCGGTGATGGTCTTGGCCTCGGTATCGAGCGTAAAGGTGCCCTCGAAGAGTACCACACCTGCGGCGTTTACGTTCTTCTGGTAGAGCTTGAAGCTCTTGTTGCTCAGCAGCTCCAGGTAGATGGCCGTATTGTCGGTCAAACCCTCGGCGCCATCGGCTTCCCACGAGGTCAATACCCAGGGGTGTGCAACGTTCTCCAGCGTTACAGGAACCTCCTCTCCGGGCTGGGGGGGCTGCGGAGTCGGAGTCGGGTCTTCGTCGCCACCGCCGCAACTGTTCAGTGTCAGGGCCATCAGGGCCACAGCAATAATGCTAAATAACTTTTTCATAGGTTCATTTGTCCGCCCGTATGGTTCGCGGGTTCGGTTTGGCAAATATAGTCAAACTTGCCAATATTTACAAAGTTTTCGGCCTTTTTTTTGTCTGTGCATCAAAAAAAATAGAAAATTGAGGTGGAAATGGGAATTTTTTTTTCGATGATGGGGTTTATGTTTGGGATTTTTCTGCGCACCGCTTATCGGCTGATGGTTTTGGCGGCACTTGTGGCTCTGCTCCTGTTGGTGGGCTGCGACATCTCTCCGGAGTTGGTGCGCGAGCGCTATCCCGAGTCGATGCACCACCTTGAGGATGGTATGCGGCGCACAGACCTGCGCTCCCACACCTTTGAGCTTGCGGCCCGCAGGGCTCGTCGCGAAGGGGAGGTGGAGGCTGCCGCCCTCTTTGCTGCGGTGGCGGCCTCGGAGCGAGTGATGCAGCGCCACTATGCCGCAGCTCTGCGCAACTTCGGGGGTGGCTTTCGACCTCCCGTGCGGCGAGTGATCTACATCGCCTCGACCTCCTCCAACCTGCGACAGCTCCTCGGTCGGGCCTCGCAACCCGATTTTATGGCCATCTCGCAGGTGCTGGAGGAGGGGAATCGCTACGTTGCGCGGCTGATGATTCGCGATGCAGCATCGCAAAATCGTGCCCGCCGAGCAGCCGAACAACTCCTCTTCTCCACTCGGCCCGCAGCCTGCTATCGGGTCTGCCCCGCCTGTGGCTACCTGAGCGACGAGGAGCATCTGGATCCTTACTGTCCGCAGTGCCACCTCTCGCAACAGCGCTTCCTGAGATTTTGTGTCGATTAGGAGGCGTAGCAGGGTAGTTGGACTACCTATATTATATAGGAGATGGAGGAAGAATAAAAAAATTTGAAGTTTTCTGCGTTGGATGTTGTGCATTTTGAATAATATGCTTATATTTGCACCCGATTTGGCCCGAAAAGGGGACTGAATCGGTAAAAAAAGGTTCTTTGAGCAGAATTTTAAATTTTTATCGCCAAAAATTTGGTGGTTAAAAAATTTATACCTACTTTTGCAAACCAAAACGGAGGATTTGCCGATGTAGCTCAGCTGGTCAGAGCAGCTGATTTGTAATCAGCAGGT
>CAYRPL010000207.1:0-283 GCA_964426045.1 uncultured Alistipes sp.
CATCGTTATGGTAACTCACTCGCAGCACGATGCAGCCTACGCCAGCCGGACTATCTGCCTCTTTGACGGTAAGATAGTGACGGATGTAAAGAGCAAACTATAATTAAAAAGAATTCTAACGGGCGACTACTGCGTTACGCTTGCTCCTCGGATGCTCATTTACGCACGAGTAAACTCCGCTCCTCGGAGCGTCGCAAGCCTTGTATTCGCCTCGTTACAATCCTTTTTGGAAAGAGGAATTTAATATTTGGAAAACGCAACCTAATCATAAGCAAAGAAGCGT
>CAYRPL010000207.1:293-2769 GCA_964426045.1 uncultured Alistipes sp.
GCTAATGACCGTTACAATCCTTTTTGGAGAGAGGAATTGATTATTAAAAAAACGCAACTACCATAAGCAAAGAGCGTTTACAGGCTTGGGCGAGGGTGATACCTCCCCAAGTCACTAAGACAAAAAAATAAAATGAATGATATGAAAAACTTAAACTATTCACTACGCTACTTGCTCAAAAATCGAGGCAACTCTGTAACTCGCCTCTTTTCGCTTGCGTTAGGTCTTATCGTCTCGCTGCTCATCTTCTCTCATGTGGGGTTAAATTTGTCCTACAACGACTTCTTTCCGGACAAGGAACGGGTATATCAGCTGTGGAGAAAGTCCCCTCAAACCGGCATGAGCGATATGCTCAATCTCCCTTATGCGCCCAATTTGGCGGCCGATATTCCGCAAATCGAGGCGGCAACCCACTATGTCGATATGCTCTTCCAGATCGAGCATCAAGGGAGCATCCTGGAGCGAAAGATGCTGCTTACCAACGCTTCGTTCTTCGAGGTGCTCGATTTTGGTGTAATCAGTGGCGATGTTTCCGAAATCCTGAGACTCCAGGGTCGGGCTGCCAATCGGATATTCGCCTCGGAGCGCTTAGCCAAAGAGCTCTTTGGCGATAATGACCCCTTGGGTGAGTCGATTGTCATAAAGGGTGTGGGCAATGTGACTATTGCGGGCTTGTTTTCTACGCCTCCCGTTAACCAGTCGATTGGCGAGTTTGATATGGTAGCCTTTATGCCCTACAGGCACATCGACGAGTTGTGGTATGGCCAAGACTCCTATCCTACGTTTATAAAACTCAACGAAAATGCCTCTATTGCCGAGGTGGAGGCGCAGATGGATGATTTCATTGCACGCCACGGCCTTACGGAGTCGGTAAAAGAGTGGGGCCACACGTTCCACTTTGTGTCGGTTGTGTCGAGTTCGTATGTGGGCAACGATGTGCGGATGATGCAGTTGATCTATGGCATCATCGGTCTGATTACGCTCCTGGTGGCGTGCCTGAATTATGCATTGCTGACCATCTCTGCGTTGGCCAAGCGCAGCCGAACCATTGCGATGTTTCGGTGCAGTGGTGCCTCCCGAGGCGATATATTCACGATGTTGCTCTCGGAGACCTTGTTGATTATCCTCGCAGCGGTTTTAGTGGCTGTGTTTATCATTGTCTGTCTGCATCAGGAGATCTTCGATTGGATGGGCTACCGACTTACCGATCTCTTTGCCTGGAAGCGAATCTGGATCCCGGCCCTGGTCTGTGTGTCAGCCTTCTTGATCTCGGGCATCACTCCGGCCCTGCTCTTCTCGATGATCAATTTGCAGTATGCCTTCCGTCGCGGGGGCGACAATCGCAGATGGTGGAAGCTCGTTTTGCTCTTTGTGCAGGTCGCCTGCTCGGTCGGGGTAGTCATATTCCTGCTTATCACCATTCGGCAGAGTAACTATGTATTGAGTGCCGATTATGGCTATAAATACGACCGCCTGGTTACCCTGAATCTGCCGATGAAGGCGACTGCCACAGGTGCGGTGGCCGATGAACTGATGAAGTTCCCGTTTGTCGAAGGGGTCGGTGTCTCCATGTCGTACCCTATCTGGGGATACTCCGGTATGCCGGCTTGCGATGCCGAATCTAATCTGCTCTTTTCGTGCCGCTGGGAGGTTATCGACCATAACTACATTCCGACTATGCAGATGAAGATGGCCGAGGGTCGAAACTTCCTGCCAACCGACAGTCCCGATAAAGTAATTGTGAATCAGACCTATGTAGAGTGTCGAGGGTGGTCTGATTCGGCCGTTGGAAAGATTACCTTCGATTCATCCAAAGAGCCTTATGAGATTGTTGGAGTGGTTGCCGACTTTAAGATGCTCTCCACCGGTTCTACAGAACCTATTGTGATGCATCCGTTAGCCTATTATGACTATGTTGACGGTTGGCAGATGAATATCCGTCTGACAGCGTTTAATCAGGCCCATCTCGAGGCAATTGACAAGGTTATATCTTCGCACTATCACGGTCAGTGGCAGTATGAATTGGTGGCCTACGCCGACCGAATGGCCTATGCCTTTTCGAATATACCCAAGATGCGCAATTTGATGATTATTGTGGTGTTGATTACGCTCTTCATCTCGTTTATCGGTTTGGCCGGATACCTTGCCGGCGAGATGCAGCGTCGCACAAAAGAGATAGCAATTCGCAAGGTCTGTGGCGCCACATCCAAGCAGGTTTTAACCTTGTTGGGGATGAATTTCTCGCTTATCCTTATCCCGGCTGCGCTGTGCGGCATAATCGGAGCCCGATGGGGTGGGGAGTCTTACCTTTCGACATTGAGCGCCATGCGCTGTGAGGTTCCCTGGCTGTTGTGCCTTTCGGGGGCACTGCTTGTCCTGGCTGTAATCTATCTGATTATAATCATTCGCACCTGGCGCACAGCTAATGCCAATCCTGTGGATATGATTAAAGTAGAAAATTAAATAAAACTCAAAC
>CAYRPL010000208.1:0-2750 GCA_964426045.1 uncultured Alistipes sp.
GGCTCAAACAAAAAAAGACCTGACTAACATTTTTTTATTGTTAGACAGGCCCTTTTCATTGCTCATTGCTCATTGCTCGTTGCTCATTGCTTTTGGCTCTGTTTGCGCACGCGGTGTTCGATCAGAAGCTCGATCAGCAGGGTTACTGCACTACAGAAGAAGCCGCATCCGAAGACAGCGAAGCCGTTCAAATCTGAGGAGAGGTTATTGGCCTTGCCGAATTCGATTCCCCAATTGACGATCAAGGGGCTCAAGCATAAGGTGATTCCAACACCAATCAGCAGGCTGGCGATGCGGAACAGCCACCACTTGCTCTGCTCAAGCGAATTGCTCTTCTGCTCGGGTTCGGCCTTGCCGAGGTAGGCAATCAACTCCTCGCCCTCTAATTTCTGCATCGCCTTCAGGCGTTCATAACGTTTCATGGTCAGCTCCACTACCTTGTAGATACCTAAGAGCACCACCATGCCGAACAATAGATCTGTAAAAGCCATAGTTTTCGATATTTTAGGTTTTTAATTCTTTTAGTCGCATCGCCTTTAGTCGCATCGCTTTGCCCCGTTAGACCCATCGTGCTGAAAAAGGTTACAACGAGGCGAGTGTTCGGCTCCTTCAAACGAAAAATCGTCGTATCTTTGTAACCAAACGCCTTTGGGGGCGTCTAACGGGTATGATGCAGCGAGAGGAAGAACAGCGATTGATTCGCCGAGTGGTGGCGGGGGATGCCGAGGCATTTGCACCGCTGGTCGAGCGGTATGGTCGTCCGATCTTCTCGCTTGTATGGGGTATTGTCCGTCGGCGCGAAGTGGCCGAGGAGGTGACGCAGGATGTTTTTCTGAAGGCTTACACCCACTTGGCGAGTTATGGAGGGCGGAGCAGTTTCTCCACCTGGCTCTATCGCATCGCCTATAATACAGCCCTCACGGCTGTCCGCCCCAGGCACACAATTTTTTCGCTCTTCGACCAGAGGCGCGCGGAGCGGATGGCCGACACGGCCGAGGAGGATCGCGAGCAGAGCCTGCGGATTGAAACCCGCGGAGCAAAATTGCTGCAAGCCCTCGACCGTCTTGCGCCCGAGGAGCGGGCTCTGGTACAGCTGCACTATTACGAAAACAAGTCGTTGTCCGAGTGTGGCGAGATCTTCGGTTGGACCGAGAATAATTGCAAGGTACGCCTGCACCGCATACGAAAAAAGTTGGAATTATGGATCAGCGAAATAAGTTAAATGAGAGCGAGTTGCGCCGTGTGGTGCAGTCGCGTTCCATGCCCTCCCCGCCCCTCTTCCTGACCGAGCGGGTGATGCGCCTTGTGCGTCGGGAGCAGCAGGCACAATTTCGTCGTCAGGTGCGCCACCTCTTTCTGCTGATGGGCGTGGCGGTGGTGCTGATGCTTGGCGTGGGAGGAGCTGCGCTTGTACAATTGTGCAACTCCGCTACGGAGTTCTCGCTTATGGAGCGTTATCTGCTGATCTTTATCTTGCTGGGCGTTCTCTTGTACGACCTTCATCGGCGACTGAGCCGTCGTTTGGGGATTCCAGAGTAGCCAAAAAAGGCCGGCGAGGCCCCCCCCTGTCTTTGCATCTGCCCGATTTTTGGGATTTTCGACTTTTTCTCTTCTGCTTTGCACCCTCGCTTTGGGGACAAGGTGAGGTGGTTTTTTGTTTGGAGCCACAATTATCTTGCTGAAATTTTGTGGCTTTGCGAATTTATCGCTATCTTTGCCCGATTAAGAAGCTGTTTGAATTTTATTTCGAGGTTATTTGAGAGCTATTCTCGAGTAGCTGTTCATTTCGAAGATGCAGGTAATAGCGGGCTATTATCAAATCTTCGGAGTGGATAGATGCCGAAAAGAGCCTCAAAGAAGCCGAAATTAATTTTCTGAGTAACGCCTAACATATTTAATAAAATTCAAAACAGCTTCTAAGTGCGTTTTTTAGAAAAAGGAACTACTAAAACTTCTAACAAATATGAACAAATTGATGCAGAAATTACTCCTCGTGGCTATGGCCGTCGTAACCTTTACGGCTTCGGCCCAGGATGTGGTAAAGTGGAAGAGCAGCTCGAAGGAGTTGGGTGAGGGTCGTTACTCGCTGGAGTTGCGTGCCGAGATTGCTAAGGGTTGGCACGTCTATGACCTGGGCCCCTACGAGCTGGGAGGTCCCGTTGCTACGGAGATCAAGCTCGAGCCCGCAGCCGGTGTTGAGGTTGTAGGTGATTTGAAGGCCGAAGGTGAGCTCGTGCGCGTCTATGACGACATCTACGAGATGGAGATTGGCTACTACGAGAATGAGGTGACCTTTGCTCAGGAGGTGGCCGTTTCGGGCGATGAGGTGACGGTGAAGATGACCGTGGACTACATGGCTTGCAACGAGGGCACCTGCCTCCCCCCGACCGATGAGGAGTTTACCTTTACGCTGAAGGGTGACGGCTCGGCTGCTGCCGAGGTGGCTCCTGCTGCCGAGAAGTCCGAGGGTTCGATTTGGGGCTATATCATCGAGGCTGTTCTGTGGGGTTTTGCCGCCCTGCTGACCCCCTGCGTATTCCCGATGGTTCCGATGACGGTCTCCTACTTCCTCAAGGGTGAGGGTGGCGCCGCCATGGGTCGTGTGCGTGCTTCGCTCTACGGCTTCTTCATCGTAGCCCTCTATACGCTGCCTATCGCCGCCATCATCGTCATTACGCGCGTGGTGGGTGGTGACGCCGTAACGGCCGACATCTTCAACTGGCTGGCTACGCACTGGTTGCCCAACGTAA